>NZ_JASHLT010000043.1:0-133837 GCF_030056615.1 Streptomyces sp. HNM0645
CCACCGACACCCAGGTCGGCAACTACCTGGTCTCCCCGTACGTCCCCTCCGGCCAGGTCGCCTCGGTGACCGTACCCGCCGGTGTGCTGACCAACGGCAAGACCTACAAGTTCCGCACCTCCCCCTACGACGGAGCGCACTACAACCTCGGCTGGTCGGCCTGGAAGACCTTCCGCGTCGACACCACCGCGCCGTCCGCCCCGACCACGATCACGTCGACGGACTACCCGTCCACCGCATGGGTCAAGGGCGCGGGCCAGGCGGGCACGTTCACCGTCACACCCAACGGCACGGACCACAACTGGCTGGAGTGGTCGCTGGACGGCGTCGCCTGGACCAAGGTCGTCACCAGCGGCGCCACTGCCGCCAAGGCCATCAGCATCACCCCGCCAAAGGACGGCACCCACACCCTTCAGGTGCGGCAGGTCGACAAGGCCGACAACAAGTCCGAGGCCGTCGACTACACCTTCCACGCCGGCCCCGGCGGCTTCATCCAGCCCAGTGAGGGCGAGCGCACCGCCCGCCGGCTGCCACTGATCGCCGAAACCGACGGCAGCAAGTACGACAAGGTGTCGTTCTCCTGGCGCCGCTCCGAGGCCGACCCCTGGGTGCAGATCCCGGCGGGTGACGTCACCTCCGGCGGCACCCCGCTGACCTCGTGGCCGGTGCCGATGACCGGCGGCAAGAACGCCCCCCTGGTCTGGAACACCACCGACACCGTGGACCCGGACGGCACCGTCCAGATCAAGGCCGACTTCGCCGGACCCAACTCCGCCACCGGCGCGACCCAGCCGCTCACCGTCATCGTCGACCGCAACGCCTCCGGCGCCGCCACCGACGAGGTGGGTCCTGGATCGGTGAACCTCCTGACCGGTGACTACACCCTCTCGTCCACCGACGTCTCCGCCCTGGGCCTGTCGGTCTCCCGCACCGCGTCCTCGCGCGACCCGCAGAAGGGCGCCGGCCAGGAGGGCCAGGCGGCGATCTTCGGCAAGGAGTGGAACTCGGGCACCGTCGCGGAGGCGACCGAGTCCGACTACAGCCACATCCAGAAGGTCTCCGACACCGCGGTCGACGTGGTGACCGTCGAGGGCGACGCGATCCACTTCACCGCCAACGCGGGCAAGACCGGCTGGATCCCCGAGCCCGGCTCGGAGGACCTGACCCTCACGGGCAGCGTCACCGGCTCCTTCACCCTCACCGACGCCGAGGGCACGGTCACCGAGTTCACCAAGCCCGACCCGGCGGTGGCGACCTGGCAGGTCACCAGCACCCTGATGGACGGCCTCACGAACTCCACCACCACCGTGGTCTCCGAGACCGTGACCGTGGACGGCAAGAAGCTGGCCCGCCCCAGGCGGGTCATCGCTCCCACCTCCGCCGCCAGTGCCGCCACCTGCACCGCGACGCCGACGACGAAGGGCTGCCGGGCACTGGAGTTCGTCTACGCGGCCTCCACCACCGCCACCGGTTCCACCTTCGGTGATGTCACCGGCCAGGTGAAGGAGATCCGCCTGTGGTCCACCGAACCGGGTGCCGCGTCGGCGACCTCGAAGTCGTTGCAGATGTACCAGTACGACGACAGCGGCCGACTGCGTCGCACCTGGAACCCGCAGATCACCCCGTCGCTGTTCACCGACTACTGGTACGACACGGCAGGCCGTGTCACCAAGCTCGCTCCGCCCGGCGAACTTCCCTGGACGTTCACCTACGGAAACGCGGGCAACGCCGCCACCGCCGGTGACGGCATGCTGCTCAAGGCATCCCGCTCCGGCCTGAAGCAGGGCACCACGGATGTCGAGGAAGGTACCGCGTCCACCTCGGTCGTCTACGACGTGCCCCTGACCGGCACCAAAGCGCCCTACACGATGGGGGCCGCGGATGTGAAGGCATGGGGCCAGACGGACGGGCCGACCGACGCGGCCGCGGTCTTCCCCGCGGACGCCGTGCCGTCCTCGCATTCCGGAGACGAGCTGACCGCTGCCTCCTACAACCGCGCCGATGTCACCTACATGGGTGTCTCCGGGCGCTCGGTCAACACGGTGACCCCAGGCGGGCACATCACCACCACCGAGTACGACCGCTTCGGCAACACGGTGCGCGAGCTGTCCGCCGCCAACCGGGCCGTCGCCCTCGGTGTCAGCGCCGACGACCGGGCCGTCCAGGCCGACCTCGGCATCGCCCAACTGTCGAGTGCCGAGCGCGCGAACCTGCTGGCCACCGCCTCCATCTACAACGAGACCGGAACCCGGGAGTTGGAGGAGTTCGGCCCGCTGCGGCGGATCGACGTAACCGCCGACCTGAAGTCCGGCTCCACCACTCTGGTCCCGGCCGGCACTTCGGTGACCGCTCGCAACTGGACGGTCAACGAGTACGACACAGGTCGCCCGTCCGACGGCAGCGCCAAGGTCAAGGACCAGGTCACCAAGGTCACCACTGGGGCCCAGGTGCGCGAGCACCCGACCGTCCATGGTGAGACACGCGTTGTCGAAACGGTCTACGACTGGGCCAAGGGCCTGCCGACGAAGTCCATCCAGGACCCCTACGGGCTGGCCATCACCACCACGACCGAGTACGACGCCCAGGGACGCGTGGTCAAGACCCTGAACACGGGCAGCACGGGCTCCGACGCCGGCACCGTGGTGACCACCTACTGGTCCGCGACCGGCACCGGCACCTGCGCCGGCCGTCCGGAGTGGGCCGACCTCGTCTGCTCCGTCGGACCCGGTGGCGCCATCACCGGCGGAGGCGGCAATCCGACCGCCCTGCCCACAACCACCACCGAGTACGACTGGTGGGGCAATGCGGCCAAGGGAATCGAAACCGCGAACGGCGTCACCCGGACCACAACCACGACGTACGACGCGGCGGGCCGTCCGACGACCGTCAAGGTGACCGGTGGCACCGGCCAGGCGGTCCCCGACACCACCACCGCGTACGACCCTGGCACCGGCAAGGAGACCAAGACCACTTCGCCCACCGGCGGCAGCATCACCCGGGCATACGACGCACTCGGCCGGCTGAGCTCGTACACCGACGCCGACGGCGGCAAGACCACGACCGAGTACGACCTGCTCGACCGCCCGGTCAAGATCAGCGACACCGTCCCGTCCACCGTCACCTACACCTACGACACGACCGCCGAGCCGCGCGGCCTGGCCACCACCACCACGGACTCCATCGCCGGTGCCTTCCACGCCACCTACGACGCGGACGGCTCGGTCGCCACGGAGAGACTGCCCGGCGGCTACACCCTCGCCCAGACCGAGGACACCACCGGCGCTCCGGTCAACCGCACCTACACCCGGGACAGCGACGGCACCATCGTCATGTCCGACGCCGTCACCGAATCCATCCAGGGCCAGACCACCAGCCACGCCGGCTGGTCCGACCAGACCTACCGCTACGACGCCGTCGGCCGCCTCACTCAGGTCGACGACACCGTGGAGACGGTCTGCACCCGCCGGACCTACGGGTTCGACAAGCACACCAACCGCACGTCCCTGACCACCGCCGCCGCGGCACCCGGTCTGGACTGCCCGACCACCGGAGGCACCGCCAAGAACTCCACCTTCGACAGCGCCGACCGCCTCACCGACACCGGTTACGGCTACGACGCGTTCGGCCGCACCACCGCCCTGCCCGGCGGGGTGAGCGTCGGCTACTACGCCAACGACCTCGCCCACCAGCAGACCTCCGCCACCAAGCGGCAGACCTGGCAGCTCGACGCCAATCTGCGCTTCCGCTCCTGGACCGTGGAGACCAACAACGGCGGCACCTGGTCGCCGACCGAGAACAAGCTCAACCACTACGACGGCGACACCGACAACCCCCGCTGGATCATCGAGAACACCGCCACCGGTGCCCTGACCCGCAACGTGGACTCCCTGTCCGGGAACCTCGGCGCGATCACCAGCGCCACCGGTGACACCGTGTTGCAGTTCACCGACGTCCACGGCGACATCGCCCTGCAACTGCCGCTCGATGCAGGCGAGGCTCCGATCGTCCTGGACACCGACGAGTACGGCAACCCGCGCAGCGGCCAGCAGGCAGTCCGCTATGGCTGGCTCGGCGGCAAGCAGCGCTCCAGTGAGACGGTGGCCGGCTACACCCTCATGGGAGTACGCCAGTACAACCCCGCCACCGGCCGCTTCCTGTCCGTCGACCCGGTCCAGGGCGGCAACTCCAACGCCTACGAGTACTGCTCGGCCGACCCGGTCAACTGCTTCGACCTCGACGGCAAGTGGGGCTTCAAGAAGTTCTTCAAGAAGGCCAAGCGCTGGGCCTGGCGCAACAAGTGGGACATCGCCCTCACCGCGGCCGGCTTCATCCCCGGCCTCGGTGCCGCAGCATGGGGCTACCGCGCCTACCGCGGCTACCGCGCCCTGCGAGCCGCACGCACCATCGCCCGCAGCTGCCGCCGGAACTCCTTCCTGCCCGAGACGCCGGTCGTCATGGCCGACGGCAGCACCAAGCCGATCAGCCAGGTGGAGATCGGAGACCTGGTCCAGGCGGTGGACGAGAACACCGGTGAGACCACGATCTCCCCGGTCTCCGACGTGATCACCGGTCACGGCACCAAGGATCTCGTCACCCTGTCCGTGGACGCGGATGGAGACGGCAGGTCGAAGAAGATCACTGCGACCGCCAACCATCCCTTCTTCGTCCAGGGCCGCGGCTGGGTCGACGCGTTCCAGCTGAGCCCGGGCTCCCGCCTGTCGAACCCGAGCGGAATCGCGCCAGAGGTCACGGCCACCAGCCGTACGCAGGCGGTCCGCACCGTCCTCAACCTGACCGTCGCAGGCAGCCACACCTACTTCGTGGTCACCGATGGGCGATCGGCGCTGGTCCACAACTGCGCCCGGTACATCCCCAAGAAGCGCAACGTACTGAACTGGTGGCACCCCACCCGGTTCAGCAGCAAGGCCGCTGCGGTCCGCCACGCCAAGCAGGTCGCGCGAACCGGAGGCCGCTGCCGATACCGAGGCCCGTGCAGCTCCGGTAACCACGTGCACGTCGACTTCATCAACCGATTCGGACGGATCTTTCGCACCAATCACTACCGCTGGTGAAGCCCGCGGCCATGAAGCGAGAGCGGTGACATGAACCTCGGGGCGGTCAGCATCTGCTGACCGCCCCAACTCATGCCGTCACCACGGCGTCAGCAGAATTCCTCGATGTACAGCAGGACACGGCCGTCCTCGGAGCGAAAGTCGAACGCCTGGTACCTCCCCGACTCGGATGTGTTCAGCTCGTCCTTGATCAGGGTCCATACCTCCTCGCGTCCGTCGGTTGGCACGGGCCTCAGCACCTCTCCGGCGCCCTCCCCAACGATCAGCTCGTCCGCGCCGCTCACCAGTCGCCTGATCACTCGAGTGTCCAGCGGCCCCCTGTTCTTCCTCCACAGACAGCCCTGCTGGTCCACGAGTTCACCCGCGCTCGCAGGGGAGAGCTGACCGGTGTCCGGATCAGACCCCTCCATGGGTTCCAAGGAGGCCATCACCTCGGCGAAACTCTTGTCGGGCGCTCGCTTTCTCGGCATGAGCCCAGTCTGTCACCAGAACCATCTGCAGACGACCTGGTTCGGGGCGGCGCGGTAGGTGCCGCCGGACAGGAAGGCAAGTAGGTCTGCGCTGACAAGGCGTACGGCTCCCGCGGGACGCCTACCTGCGAAGACCCGGCATCGGCCGCACCACCCCGGAGAGGGCTGACCAGGTCCGCAACCTCAAGAAGCTCTCGCCACGCGGTGGATTGCGGGATCAATCGCCTCAAGGGCCCTGCGTCAGCGAGAAGCGGGCAGCGCGCGGATGCCCCGAGGATACGCGTGGCCGCCGGCGCCGATGGGGCAGGGCGCCGCTCGGCGGGGCCACCTGGTCCGGGGACGCCCTGCCGGCGGCCGGTCGCCGGGACCGGTGCGCCGGGACCGACGGTGGTGCCGCGGCCGGACGGCACCGATCGGGTGAACGCCGCGCGGATTCGACGCCCTGCACCGCCTCGGCGGGTTTAGCTTTCGCTAAACTCGGCGAGAGGCGGGCACATACGTGGCGGAGCACTGGGACGTCTGTCTGACGAGCGAGGTGGATCAATGGCTCAACGACCTGGAGAAGTCGGATCCCACGTCGTACGTGCAGGTCAACCAAGCCATCTGGATTGTCGCTTGCAACGGGCCCGCCGAAGGGCGGCCGCTGGTGGACCGGGTCAAGGGATCCGTTCTGCACAATCTCAAGGAGCTGCGCCCCGGCTCGGCGGGTCGCAGCGAAGTCCGCATCCTGTTCATGTTCGATCCCTGGCGCTCGTCGGTCCTGCTGGTCGCGGGCGACAAGGCAGGTGACTGGAACGCCTGGTACGCCAGGACGATCCCCTTGGCAGAACGCCTGTACGCGGAGTAGGTAACCGCCCGCACGGAGGAGCTGGAACGGTGACCGGACGGATCAAGTGGTCAGCGAGTGGACACCGCGAGCGGGCCGAAGAGCTCGCGGGCGGCCACGACGCCTTCGCACGAGGGGCCGAGCGGCTGCTGGCGGAGGCCCGCGCATGGCGGCTCACCGAGATGCGGGAGGAGCGCGGCTACACCCAGGCGCAGGTCGCCGAGCGCATGGGCGTGAGCAAGGGACGCGTGTCGCAGATCGAGAGCGGACAGGTGTCGGGGACCGACATCATGGCGCGCTACATCCAGGCGCTCGGAGGCAGCCTGATGCTGGTGGCGGTCTTCGACGACGGCGACCTGCGCAAGGTCGGGTGAAGACGGGCGGGCGCACGCCACAGCGGCATCACCGGCAGGGCGCCCCCGTGTCCACGCCCTGATCGACGGCACCTTGGTTCATCGAGGACGGGAAACGGACGGACCCCCTGGCGGGACGATCGCCCCGCCGGGGCCGGTGAGCGCCGGACTCGCGGGGCGTCGGCGCAGGGCGACGAGCGCCACCGCGCAGGCCAGCGCCCCCAGCACGAAACCGTACGGCGGGGTGTGCCCCGAGGGGGCCGTCTCGTACACCAGCCCGGCGGACAGCACCATCAGCACCCGGACGACCGGGGACTCCCGAACGGGTACCGTCGCGGCGACGGCCGCCGTACCCCACAGCAGGTACCACGGCTGCACCATCGGTGAGAGCGCCACCAGCGCCAGCAGCGACAGCCCCAGGCCGTACACGGGATCGAGGGGCCGGCGGCCGCGCCACGGGAGCACCGTCCGGAAGGCGAGGAAGGCGATCACCGCGAGCGCGGCGGCGAGGCCGATCGTCTGCACCGCGCCCTTCACGGCGCCGAGTTCGGCACCCGCGAGGGCCCGCGCGGCGAGGCCCGCGCCCTGGCCCAGGTCACTGGTGAGCGACAGGGGCGTGTGTATGGTCCCGGCGACGCTCTGCGTCCGCAGCCAGCCGAAGCCGGTGCCGCCGAGCAGCGAGGCGGCGGCCACGACGGCGGCGGCCACCAGCCCGGGGCCGGGCATGGCCTTCACCACGCGCCGCACCAGAGGCCCTTCGCCCCGGCGCACCACGATCAGCCCGATGAAGAGCAGTGCGAGCGCCGCCGGGGACTTGATCATCACGGCGAGGGCGACGACCGCACTGCCCGTCAGCGGCCTCCCGCGCAGCGCCAGCAGGACCCCGGTCAGCATGAGACCGATCATCAGGCCGTCGTTGTGCGCGCCGCCGACGACGTGCAGCAGCAGGAGCGGGTTGAGGACGGCCAGCCACAGCGCCCGGCGCTCGTCCGCCCCGCACTCGACGGCCAGACCGCGCAACGCCCACACGATGAGGAGGAGCGCGGCGACGGCGACCAACCGCATCCCGAGCACGGCCGGCACGACGGTGCCGCCCGTGCCCCACACCACGGCCTTCGCCAGCAGCAGGAACACCGGACCGTACGGCGCCGGGGTGTCCGTCCAGTGACCTCCGACGCTCGCCGCCGCGTCGGCGCCGAGCGAGTCCGGGCCGAGCGCCGACGGCCCGTGCGCGTACACGTCGTGGCCCTCGAGGACCATCGCTCCCTGCGCGATGTAGCTGTAGACGTCGGCACTGTGGAGCGGTGGCGCGAGGACGAACGGCGCGGCCCACCAGCCGAGGGTGACGAGGGCGTGCCGGACACCGGGCCCCTTGCCGCCGTTCCTGTCGCCGTCGCCGTCCCTGCTGCCGTTCCTGTCGCCGTCGCCGTCGCCGTCGAGCAGCCTGCCGTACGCCCACCAGGCCAGCACCAGCAGCGTCAGCCCGGCGTACGCGAGGACGGCGCCCGCCGTGGTCACCGCGGATCCGTACGTACCCCACAGCCCCCACGGCTCGCGCACCGGAAGGGCTCCGGCGACCGTGCCCCCGGCCGCCACGGCCAGCGCCCCGGCCGTTCCCAGCCGGCGCGCGCCGACCGCACTCCGCATCCACATGAGCAGCAGGTCCGTCCCCACCAGGTCTGCCGGCCGGCGCCGGGTCGCAGCCGGGTCACGCAGCCGGGTCGCAAGGACTGCCGAGCCTACAGCGCCCTTCCGCAGGTTCGGCCGACCGCTCACGTGCCGTTCGCGCGGCCGCTCAGCGGGCGTGGAGCATGTACGTGTTCTCCAGCTCGTCCTGCACGACGGTGGCCTTCTTGTCCGCCGTCCGCACGTGCATGTCCTCGTCCGGCGTGTGGGTGCGGAACCGCCAGCCGTCCGGCAGCCGCAACCGCTCGCCGAGGGAGGCAAGGGAGTCCATCGTCTGGCCCGGGTCCACGGTGTGGGAGTACGCCTGCAGCACGAACGTCCGGCCGTCGGAGTCCTCGAGCGCGTACACGGGCCTGCCGGCCTTGAGCACGTACTCGGTGTCCCGGTCCACGGTGGTGGTCACGTAGTGCTTCTTGCCCGCACCGGCGGAGACGTCGACTTCCGGCGGGATACGGACATCGGCGGCCCAGCGGGCCTGAAGGCCGTCGAACTTCTCGACGTCGCCCCAGTTGTACGTGGTGACCTCGTCGATCGTCCAGAACCGGGGGCCGTTCAGGATGACGGCCGGGACGCCGAACTGCGCCGCCAGGGCTCCGGCGTCCAGCGCGTTCCACTTGTCGAGGGGGCAGTCGTTGAGGCCGTAGGTGTTGTAGACGGCGCCCTTGAGGCCGCCGTTCCCGTCCGGCGAGATCAGTACGACCTCGCCGTAGCGCTCGTCGCGCATGCCGCTCAGGTGCCGGGAACGCTTCGCCGGGTCGGACATGGCTCCTCCTTGTCACGGCCCGTCGTCCACGGCTGCGGGAACCGTGGCGGCGGGCCAGGGCCCGCCGAGAGGCAGGCCCGGGTCGTGACGCGCGTCGTCCACTCCCTCCAGATCAGCACACCCGGAACGCGCCCGCACGCCGTCGCCGATCTCGAACCACACCGTCTTCCCGATGCCGCACTCCCGCGGGTGGGCACCCCAGGCGTCCGCGAGCGCGGCGACCAGCGCGAGTCCGCGCCCCGACTCGTCGTCCGGCCCGGCGGCACGCGGGCACGGCAGCACATCGTTCGCGTCCGAAACCTCGACCCGCAGCACGCCGTCGCCGCCCAGCACGCACCGGGCCCGCACCTCACGTCCCGGTGGGACGCGGGCGTGCCGGCAGGCGTTGGTCACCAGCTCACTGAGCAGCAGCACGGCCGTGTCGGTCAGGTCGTCGGGGAGCTTCCACTCCCGCGACTGCTCGGCCAGGAACGCGCGGGCCCGGCCCGCGCTGCGCGGGCTGCGGGGCAGCCGCCACTCGATGTGCTGATTCATGGCTCATACGCTGCTGGCGCCGCCAGGGCCTGATGAAGTAACGACATGGGTACGCACGGTGGTTGCACCCGACGCGTACACCTGGGACGGGGAGGGCGACCAACCATGACGGAGACCTGGCGGTACTGCGGCAACCAGATCAAACTGTGGCGGACGGAGGCGGGCGTCAGCCGCGAGGAGCTCGGCAAGGAGGCCAACTACGAGTACGAGTACGAGACGGTCAAGTCGATGGAGCAGGGCCGCCGCAAGCCGAGCGCCAGGCTGCTCCAGGTCGCGGACCAGATGTGCGGGGCGCAGGGGAAGCTGCTGGCGGCGCTGGAGTTCCTGAAGCCGGAGCCGTTTCCGGCGCGATCTCAGGAGTACATGGCGATCGAGGCCGAGGCGATCGCGCTCCACTGGTACGAGCCCCTGCTGACCCCCGGGCTGCTCCAGACCGAGGAGTACGCACGTGCTCTCATCAGCGAGAGCTGCCCGCCGCTGGACGAGGAGACCGTGGAGGAGCGGGTGGGGGCCAGGTTGCGGCGGCAGGAGGCGCTGACGCGCAGGTCGAGCGCCCTGTTCAGTTTTGTGCTGCACGAGGCGGCCATGCGCAGCATGGTGGGCGGCCGTGAGTCGATGAAACGCCAGCTCCAACGACTGCTCGAAGCAGCCGAACGGCGGAACGTCTCCGTCCAGGCGCTGCCCATGGGCCGATGCAGCGGCCTGGCACTGGCGGGCTCGTTGCTCCTGCTGGAGACTCCCGAGCACGAGCACTATGCCTACTCCGAGGTACAGACGACCAGTGCACTCCACGCCGAACCCGCCAAGATCAGTGAGCTGTCCCAGCGCCATGACATGATCCGCAGGCACGCCCTCTGTGTCGAGGACTCAGCCGAGTTCATCAGAAAGGTGGCC
The DNA here is from genome assembly GCF_030056615.1 of Streptomyces sp. HNM0645. Lineage (NCBI taxonomy): Bacteria > Bacillati > Actinomycetota > Actinomycetes > Kitasatosporales > Streptomycetaceae > Streptomyces > Streptomyces sp. HNM0645. The sequence continues at coordinate 10,599 of NZ_JASHLT010000043.1, forward strand.
GACGAACTATGAGCGACACACTCACGTGGTTCAAATCCAGCTACAGCGACAGCGAGGGCGGCGCCTGCGTCGAAGTCGCCCTCGATTGGCGCAAGTCCAGTCACAGCGACAGCCAGGGCGGCGCCTGCGTCGAGATGGCCGCCTGCCCCCACAGCGTCCACGTCCGTGACTCCAAGCTCGGCGAGGACGGCCCGCGCTTCGCCGTCGCCGGTGCCGCGTGGACGCGCTTCCTCGGCGGTGTCTCCGCATGACGACGAGCGCGCGTGTGCCCGGCCCGGCCGGTATGCCCTTATTAGGGTCGATGTTCGACCTCAAGCGGGACTCCCTCGGCACGTACCTCGCCGCCCGCCGGGCGCACGGCGACGTCGTCCGCTTCACCGCCGGGCCCCCGGGGCTGCGGATGGAGCTGTACGCGGTGTTCTCGGCGGAGGGCGCCCAGCAGGTGCTGGCGACCGACTCGGCCAACTTCCGCAAGGACAACGCCTTCTACCAGGAGGTCCGGGAGTCCTTCGGCAACGGGCTGCTGACCAGCCAGGACGACGACTACCTGCGGCAGCGGCGGCTCATGCAGCCGCTGTTCACCCGCCGCCGCGTGGACGGCTACGCCTCCGCCGTCACCGAGGAGACCGCCGGGCTCCTCGACCGCTGGGCCTCGGCCCCGGGCGGCACGGTCGACGTCGTCGACGAGATGACGCGGCTGGCGCTGCGGGCGGTGGCGCGCATCCTGTTCGGCACGGACGTCGAGGCGGCGGTCCCCGTCGTCGAGCGCTGCTTCCCGGTCATCGGCGACTACACGCTCCGGCGCGGGTACTCCCCCGTCAACCCGCCGCGCAGCTGGCCCACTCCGGACAACCGCCGGGCCGCGTCCGCGACGGAGGAGCTGTACGGGGTGTGCGACCGGATCATCGAGGAGCGCCGCGCGGAGGGGGACGCGGCGAAGGGCGACGACCTGCTGACCCTGCTCGCCCGGGCGGAGAGCTCCGAGGACGGGGCCCTGGACGCCTCCGAGATCCGGGACCAGGTGCTGATCTTCCTGCTCGCCGGGCACGAGACGACGGCCACCTCGCTGGCGTTCGCGCTCCATCTGCTCGCCCGACACCCGGAGCAGCAGTCCCGTGCCCGTGCCGAGGCCGTGCGCATCCTGGGGAACCGTACGCCCGAGGCGTACGACCTCGACGCGCTGCCGTACCTCACGCAGGTGCTGAAGGAGGCGATGCGGCTCTACCCGGCCGCTCCGGTCATCGGCCGCCGCGCGGTCGCGGACGCGGTCGTCGGCGGGCACACGATCCCGGCCGGTGCGGACGTGGTCGTGGCGCCGTGGGTGACGCACCGGCACCCCCGCTACTGGGAGGACCCGGACCGCTTCGACCCGGAGCGGTTCGCCCCGGGCGCGGACAAGGACCGTCCGCGCTACGCCTGGTTCCCGTTCGGCGGAGGGCCGCGGGCCTGCATCGGCCAGCACTTCTCGATGCTGGAGTCCGTGCTCGCGCTCGCCATGATCCTGCGCGGGTACGAACTGGAGGCGGTGGACGAGCGGGTCCCGGTCGACGCGGCGATCACCCTGCGCCCGAAGGGCCCGGCGCGCTGCCGGCTGCGGCCCACCGGGGGCGGGTGACGCCGGCGGGCCGAGGTCTGCCCGCCGGGCCGGCGGGTGTCCCGCTCCCTCGATTTCGGACACGCCCGTCCGACGGAGCCCCGGGAGCGGCTCAGCCGGACGACGGGTGGCGGCAGAGGACACGGCAGGGGCCGGTCGCTCGATGCGACCGGCCCCTGGTACGTCGCGCACCCGGCGAGCCGCAGCGGCACGGGCACCATGCGACCGGAGCCGGCCAGGACACGGGAGACGGACCGGCTGCGCGGGGCCACGACGGCTCGGCCCTCAGTTCACCCCGCGCGGCCGGAACTGGACGCTGATCCTGGCGCCCACCGCCCGGCCGGTCTTGGGTACGGCGTGTTCCCACGTCCGCTGGCAGGAGCCGCCCATGACGACGAGGTCGCCGTGGCCGAGGGCCTTGCGGACCGTGGGGCCGTGGCCGGTCCTGGGCCGGAGCGCGAGGTCGCGCGGGGTGCCGACGGAGAGGATGGCGACCATCGTGTCCTCGCGGGAGCCCCGGCCGATGCGGTCGCCGTGCCAGGCGACGCTGTCGTGGCCGTCGCGGTAGTAGCAGAGCCCGGCCGTCACGAAGGGCTCGCCGAGTTCGGTCGCGTAGTGCGCGCCGAGCGCGTCGCGGGCCTCGGCCAGGGCGGGGTGGGGCAGCGCCTCGCCCTCGCGGTAGTACGCGAGCAGCCGGGGGACGTCGACCTCGCGCTCGTACATCCGCCGCCGCTCCGCGCGCCAGGGGACGCCGTCCGCCAGTTCCCGGAACAGCGCGTCGGCACCGCTCAGCCAGCCGGGCAGGACGTCGAGCCAGGCGCCCTGGCCGAGCACCGTGCGGCGGACGTCCGTCAGCGGGCCGAGGCGGATCTCGTCGGTCTGGTCGAAGAGCGAACCCTGGAGGTGGACTGACGGCATGGCTCCAGAGTACCCGGGAAACCGAACAAGTGAGCTATTTGCTCGCTCGGGTGGCGAGCCACGGAGCGCGGCCGCGCATCAGGGCGCTCAGGCGGACGTGCAGCGTGCGCATGCCTCCGGGTCCGGATCACCGCGCGCGTGCGCGCCTGCGGGTTCAGACCGCCGCGGTGCGACGGTCCGACAGCTCGTCCGCTGCCGAGCCGGTCCGGTCCATCCGCTGCCACCGGAGCCGGTTGCCCATGAGGGCCGTGACCACCGACTGGACGACCACCAGGTACATCAGCTGGCGGTAGACGAAGATCTGGAGCGGCAGGCTCCACAGGGGCTCGAACCGCTCGCGGTCCAACCTCAGCGCGTACATCGCGCCGAGCACCTGAACCGCGGTGAACGCGAGCCAGATCGCCGCCGCCTGCCCGGCTCCCTGGAACAGCAGACCGTACAGCGCGAGCACGTCCACGAGCGGGGCGAGCAGGGGCAGGACCGTCTGGAAGAGCAGGAGGTAGAGGAGGCCGCGGCGCCCCAGCTTTCCGGCGGCTCCGCGCCCCACCACGGCACCGCGGTGCTTCCACATGGCCTGGAGAGTGCCGTAGCACCAGCGGTAGCGCTGCTTCCAGAGCTGGCGCACCGTCGCCGGGGCCTCCGTCCAGGCAACGGCGGACTCCTCGTAGACGACCCGCCAGCCCGCCCGGCACAGGGCCATGGTGAGGTCGGTGTCCTCCGCGAGGGTGTCGTCGCTGACGCCCCCCACGCCCAGCAGCGCCTCACGGCGGAACGCACCGATGGCCCCGGGGACGGTCGGCATGCACTCCAGGACGTCGAACATCCGGCGGTCGAGATTGAAGCCGATGACGTACTCGAGGTGCTGCCAGCGGCCGAGGACACCCTGCCGGTTGCCGACCTTGGTGTTGCCGCTCACCGCGCCCACTCGCGGGTCCGCGAGCGGCTGGATCAGGTTGCCGATCGCGTCGGGCTCGAAGACGGTGTCGCCGTCGATCATCACGATGATGTCGAAGTGGGCCCAGGCCAGACCCGCGTTGAGCGCGGCGGCCTTGCCCGCGTTCGGCTGGCGGATCACCATCACACGGCGGTCCTCGATGGAGTCGGCGATCCGGAAGGTCCGGTCGGTCGAGCCGTCGTCGACGACGATGACCTGGACGGCACCGTGGGAGGACGCGAGCAGCGAACGCACGGTCGCCTCGATACCCGCCTCCTCGTTGTACGCCGGGACGATCACCGAGACCGGATCGGTGACGGGGGGCACCAGGGGCCCGCCGCGACGGCGGGACCGGCGCGGACGCCCGGCGCGGACGCGGCGCTTCACATGGACCCTCGCCACGGTGAAGAGCATCACGAGGCGAACGGCGGTGATCACACCGGCGACGACCAGGAACCAGGTCATGGCGTCGGCGAAGGCCCGGGACCCCTGCTGGGCACGGACGACCGCGGCCCCCCTCCACTCCGCCGCGGTGGACACGCCGTACGTGGTGCCCGTCAGCCCGAGCCCGCGGCCGACGGTGGTGAACCGGACCTCGCCGCCACCGGCGGCCAGCAGCCGCTCGGTCTCCCCGACGGCCGCCGGCGAGCCCGTGAGCCTGCGTACCGCCCCCTGGCCGGAGGTCCGTCCCGGGGGATCAGCGGTGACCACGACATAGCCGTCGTCGAGGGCGCGGTACGCCGCCGCGCCCATGGCTCCGCAGAGCGTGGCGGGCCCAGCGGTGTGCGGCAACCGCAGGAGGTGGGTACCGATGCCCGCGGTCCCGGCGAGGACGTTCTGCGTGAGGGCGAGTTCGAGCCGGGTGCGGGGCCCGGACAGCCCGGCGAGATTGGCGTCCGTATAGGTGTGCGATCCGATCTCGTGACCGTCGCCCTTGATCCTGCGCACCAGGTCGGGGTGGGCGGCGGCCTGGGTGCCGGTGAGAAAGAACGTCGCCTTCGCGCCGGCCCGCGCGAGCACGTCGAGCAGGGCCGGAGTCCAGGCGGGGTCGGGACCACCGTCGTAGGTGAGTGCGACGGTGCCGGCGGGCATCCGGGCCGCGGCCACACCGCTGGACGCCGGATCCTTCCTCAGCACCGGCCCGCCCGAGAACGCGGTGTCCGCCGTGGCCGCGCACGGGCCCGACGGGGCGGCGGTCGGGGCTATCTCGTGCCGTCCGTAGCCGCTGAAGACCAGAGCCGTGGCCAGCACCGCCAGGGTGAGGGTCAGCAGCACCCAGTGGGCGCGCGGGTCACGGCGCGCAGCGTGCCGCGTCACTTCGGCCCCTTGCCTTCCGCGTCCGGACCGCGCCGGGGAGCATTGCCCGAGTTGCCGGGCGCACCCGTCACGGTGCTCGCCCGGGAAGTCTCCGAGGCGGCGGCCGGCGATCCCGACGTGCCGTCGCCCGGGCCCGCGGGGACAGGAGTCGGGACGGCCGGACCGGAGGTTCCGGACGACGGCTCCGTGGCGGGCTCGCGCTCCGCCCCACCGCCCCCGGCGGACTCCTCCTCGGCCGGCCCCCCGGCCTCCTCCCGCGACGGGGACGGCTCACCTGCCGCAGGGTCCCGGTCCTGGCGGCTCTGGCTCCACGGGAGCGGTCCTCCGGCCGGGCCGGCGCCGAAGCCACCGATCGCCACGACGGCGAGGAAACAGACACACAGGGCGCCCAAGGCGACCGATACGAACGTCATGAGCCGACGTCGGCGCCCGGAGGTGTCGACGAACACTGCGTTCCGCTGGCGAGTCACAGCCGCGCATTGTAAACACCGCGATGTCGGCCGCGACAGCCTCCTCACAAATGAGGCTTTTCCCCACGGAAGGCCCTATAGAAGGCCCCGCCGTCGCAGGAATTCGGCCAACTCACCGGGCGAAGGCCCCCGCGCCCCGTCTCTCCTCGGGTCACCCGGGACGTCCCGACTCGCGACCCGCCCGCACCCCGAGGGTGTCCCAAAACACGGAGCGCGTCCCGCGGCGGGCCCGTAAGCTCGCGTCATGCAGGTGATCCAGTCGACCAAGCTCGCCAACGTCTGTTACGAGATCCGCGGACCGGTGCTCGAGGAGGCGATGCGACTGGAGGCCGCAGGACACCGCATCCTCAAGTTGAACACCGGCAACCCGGCCGCCTTCGGGTTCGAGTGCCCGCCGGCGATCCTCGAGGACGTGTTGCGCAACGTGGGGGACGCCCACGGCTACGGCGACGCGAAGGGCCTGCTGAGCGCACGCCGCGCGATCATGAGCCACTACGAGACCAAGGGCGTCCCGCTCTCCGTCGAGGACATCTACCTCGGCAACGGCGTCTCCGAGCTGATCCAGATGTCGATGCAGGCACTGCTCGACGACGGCGACGAGGTCCTGGTACCGGCTCCGGACTACCCGCTCTGGACGGCTGCCGTGTCGCTCTCCGGCGGGACGGCCGTGCACTACAGGTGCGACGAGCAGTCCGACTGGATGCCGGACCTCGCGGACATCGAGCGGAAGATCACCGACCGCACCAAGGCGATCGTGATCATCAATCCGAACAACCCCACCGGCGCCGTGTACGACGACGAGATGCTGCGGCAGCTCGCGGACATCGCCCGCCGGCACCGGCTGGTGGTGTGCTCGGACGAGATCTACGACAAGATCCTCTACGACGGCGCCACGCACACCCCGACGGCCGCGATCGCGCCGGACCTGCTGGTCCTCACCTTCAACGGCATGTCGAAGAACTACCGGGTCGCGGGCTACCGCAGCGGCTGGCTCGCGGTCTGCGGCCCCAAGGCGCACGCCGCCTCGTACATCGAGGGCCTGACGATCCTGGCCAACATGCGGCTGTGCGCCAACATGCCCGCCCAGCACGCGGTGGCCGCCGCGCTCCAGGGCCGGCAGTCCATCGAGGACCTCGTCCTGCCTGGTGGGCGGCTGCTGGAGCAGCGCGACGCGGCGTACGACCTGCTGACGCAGATCCCGGGCGTGACGTGCGTGAAGCCCAAGGGGGCGCTCTACCTGTTCCCGCGGCTCGATCCGCACGTTTACAAGATCAAGGACGACCGGCAGATGGTGCTGGACCTGCTGCGGGCGGAGAAAATCATGGTCGTCCACGGAACGGGCTTCAACTGGCACGAGCCGGACCACTTCCGGATCGTCACCCTGCCGAACGCGACGGACCTGGCGGACGCGGTCACCCGGATCGGGAACTTCCTGGACGGCTACAGCCAGCCCTGACGCGGAGGGCCTCCGGAGCGTGAGCGGAGCGGGACCCCCACCTTCCGGACCCCACTCAACTTTAGACGCGATCTAAGCTAGGATGGCTCCAGAGCTACCGCAGGAGGCCGTCCCATGTACGAACCGATCCGCTCGAAGACGGTGCAATCGACGGCCGGCGAGTCCGACTTTCCCCACCGCACCCGTGAGGAGGAGCTGGACATCCAGCTCGCCGGGCATCTCGCCGCGCTCCTCGCCGTCACGGACGAACTCGGCCTCGGCGCCGAGGCCGAGCGCATCGCCGAGCAGATCGCCCGGCTGCGCGGGACGCCGCCCGTGCGCCATGCCGGACGCACCGGCGCCGACCCGTCCGACCTGCACCGCCGCGCCCTGGCCCTCGCCGGGCGCGCCCTGGTGGTCGCCGCCTCGCGCGCCGACACCGCCGCCGCGATCCTCGCCGCCGAGCGGATGGACGCGCACACCGCCGCCCTGCGCGACACGCGGTTGGTCGGCGCCCCCTGACGGCCCCGGTCCGCGTGCCACGAGACGCGCGGACCGGGCGCCATACGGAGTCCCGACGCTCGCCCGCTGCCGTCGGCCAGGCGCATCAGGCGTCGACGAGCTCCTTCGAGCCCAGCTTGCGCTGGGCGAACTCGAGGTTGCGCATCACGCGGTCACGATGTTCGGAGGGCAGCTTGCCCCCGTCGAGGAGCCGCTCGCAGCAGTTCCTCGACTCCTCGTACTCCCCCATCCAGTATGCGGAGACAGCGAGTTCGTCAAGTGCCCGCCACTCGTACCAGGCGTGCTCGACGAAGAGGATGTCCTTCGAGTACGGGATCCGCGCCGCCTGCCGCGCGAACAGGTGGGCCAGCGGCCAACGCGGGCCGTTCTGGCGGCACAGGCGCGCGAGCTCGCCCAGGGCCTCGGCCCGGGTGGGCCGGCATTCGTGCGCACGGAGGAGCCGGTCGATCAGCTCGGCCTGCGGCCGCCCGAGCCGTGCCGCGAGCCGTGCGGCGTAGAGGTGGGAGCAGAACACCTCTTCGGGCCAGCCGCCCATGGCCGCGCGGCGGTCGTAGGCCTCGAGCGACTTCTCCGGTTCTCCGGCGTCACGCCAGCTCTGGGCCAGGTAGAAGACGTAGCGGGTGTTGTCGGGTTCCTTGAGGAGACCCTGCTGAAGGGTCTCGGCATCACGCAGGTATTTGTTGCGCTGCCCCTCTCCCTTCATGCGGGCACCACCGCCGAGCGAGAGGATGTTGAAGCCGTCCATCATCCCGATGCTGTGCCGTCTGCCGCACTCGATGTACTCGTGGAGAACGCCGACGTACCGCCAGGGCAGCCGGGTCGAGACCATGGCCTGACGGTAGTGCTTCATGCTCACGGTGTGCAGGGCGATCCGGTAGGCGTCATGGGTCAGCTGTGGCATCCGGAAGCCGGGCCGGATCTCCATCACGTCGTCGGCGTCGATGAACAACAGGTAGTCGGCCTTGTCACGGGCCAGTTCGATCGCCTCGGTGCGACTCCCGTCGTATCCCTTCCAGGGACTTTCGTGCAGTTCGCCGGGCAGGTCGCGGTAGACCTCGCGGATGACGTCCTGGGTCCCGTCGGTCGAGCCGGTGTCCAGGATGACCCATGTGTCGATCAAAGGGCGCACGGATTCGAGGCAGCGTTCGATGACGTGGGCCTCGTTCTTGACGATCATGTTCAGGCAGACCGTTTGCTTCACTGGTCCCATTCACCTCAGCGATGTAGACGACCGAACAGGGGAATTCCCGCGCGGGGTGCGGATGTCGCGGCGGCCCGTGGGAGGGGAGGGAGATCAGGTCTTGGCCGTGGGCCTGCGCTCGAGAAGTGTCACGGTCAGTCCACTGAGGTACACGGAATCCTCGATGGCGTAGTGCATGCGCAGGGGCACGGCCTGGATCACGGGGACCGAAGCCAGCGGGTCCTCCGGTTTTCCGGCGACCACCACCCAGATCCGCTTCTCGCCCCTGAGGCATGCGGACGGCCTCGCACAGGACTTCGGATAGAGCTCATGGTTCTCGGCCGCCGTCCTCTCGACGAAGACCTCGCGCAGCTTCAGATCGCGCGGAAGGTAGTAGCGGACCCCCTCGTCGAGCATCCATGGTCCGCCCTTGACCAGGATCATCGCGTCCCCGGGCCGGTGATGCTTCTCGATGGTCCGGGCGGCTCCCGCGTAGTCGGCGCTGTGCGGGACGTCGTGCTGGTACGCCTCTCTCATCCTGCGCTGGTCGGGCAGCACGAGCAGGGCGAGCACGCCCAGGCCCACGGTGACCGGCAGCCAGGAGCGCGTCGCCGCCGCGATTCCGGCGCCGGCGAGCACTGCCCAGGCCGACACGGTGAACATGGCGTACTGGTAACGGAAGTAGGAGGTCTCCCCGTGCGAGGCCATCCACAGCACGAGTGTGGGCAGCACGGCCATCGAGGCGCACAGCAGCAGGCCTTCCCCGCGTTCCTTCCACGCCATGGCGGCGAGTGCGATCACCACTCCGGCGCACAGGGCGGAGGCGAACAGCTGGGGCCAGATCTCGACGAGACCCCATACGCCTGGCTCGGCGACCCAGAAGAGCTGCCGTTGCGCCTGCGAGCTGCCCAGTACGAACAGCGGGGCGACACAGGCGGTGCCGGCCATAGCCGCAGCGCAGAAGGACCAGAAGACACGGCAGCCTTCGCGGCGGGCGCGGCGGGCGACCACGATCAGGTGCGCCGTCAGGCCGCTCAGCGCGACCAGGTGCAACAAGCCGGTAAGGGCCACGCAAAGGGCGTACGCGACCCAGCGTCCCCGGCTCCGCGGCTCGTCCATCGCCCGGATCAGCAGGTACGTGGCCAGCGTTGCGACCATGACCACCAGCGCGTAACTGCGGGCCTCCTGGCCGAACCGACTCACGACGGGGATCAGCGCGAACAGCAGTCCGCCGCACAGCCCGGCACGCCGGCTGAAGAGCCGGTTCCCGATCAGGGCCACGAAGGCCGCCGCCGCGCTCATGGCCAGCGCCGAGGGCATGCGCAGGGCGGTGTGCGAGTCCCCGAAGACGGCCATCCACCCGTGCATCAGGAGGTAGTACGTGGAGTGCACCGCGTCGACGTGGTGCAGCAGACCCAGGAGCTGCTCCAGGCTGCGCTGGCCCACGTTCCGGGTGACCAGTTCGTCGGTACCCAACTGTGGGAAGTCGATCGAGTGCATCGCGAGGGCCAGGGTGGCCAGCGCCGGCCACAACCACAGGCCGTCCGGTCTCCTGAACCGCCGTCGCCCGGCTTCTTCGGGGCGGACCTTTTCGTCGTGCTCGCGAGGACGGGTAAGAGTCGTCACGGCACAGTCTTAGCTCCGCCGTGATCGCCCCGGAGTCCGCCACGGACGGTCGAAGCCGTCATTCGCCTGATCGGTCCCGGGCAGGACGTTTATCAAACGAACCTTTCAGCCGATCACAGCCCATCCATGTGCACTCACACCTTGCCGCTTTGCGACTTCTCTTCTCTGCCGTCAGGCCTCCGGGGATCCCTGCCGGGCCTGCTGGTCACGTCCGCTGGAGTGTGGGGTCACGTCCTCTGGAGTGGTGTATCGACAGCCACTCGGTGATCTCCTGGTCCCGGTGTGGCCAGAGGTCAGTCAGCTGTGCGGGGCTGGCGGCAGTCGCCCTGTCCGCCTGACCGTCCGTCATTCAAGGGGGACTGCGTGCGGGCCGATTGTGGCCGTGAACAGCAGTTTCCGGCAGAATCCCGCAACACAGCATGAGGGGACACGACCGGGACTGAGGCTGTCCGAGGTCCTCAGGATGCCGGCAAGCTCCGGGGGGCTCTGCTCCGGGCCAAGCCCCTGTGTGCCGGGAACCCTTCGCACAGCGGAACGCCTGCGGGCTCGCCGACGGCAAAGAGATCATCCATGCGTTGATGCTCGTGAACCCTCGGCCCCGGGACGGAGCACCGCGGGCGGGGCTGCGCATCGTGCCATCGGGCTGTTCTTGCTGGGCCAATGTGTTGATCTCGCCGTGTGTCACTCAAGGTCACGGCCGGGCTGAGCGAAGTATGCGTCGGGGAGGTCATCTGGGCTTCCCGATGCAATCACCCCATCGGTTCCACAAGGAGCAATTCATGAGTCCTGAGCACAGGACCCCTTCCGGCCTTGGCCCGCTTCCGCAGCGGGGCGGATTGGTCGCCCGCAGCGCGATGACATCGCTGGCTCTCCTGATGCTGGGCTTCGCCGTTCCTGCGGCGGCAGTCGGCCAGACACCCGCGGGCCCGGCGGGCCCGGCGGCGGCAGACACCTGCTACGACGTCCACAGCGGCCCCAGCGGTACCAGCGTCACCACGCTGGCCGACGACTGCGACAGGGACAGGGACAGGGACAAGAAGAAGGTCGGGCCGACCGGGCCGACCGGGCCGACCGGGCCCACGGGGGACACGGGGGACACCGGAGCCACCGGAGACACCGGAGCCACCGGAGACACCGGAGCCACCGGGGACACGGGAGCCACCGGGGACACGGGAGCCACCGGGGACACCGGAGCCACCGGAGACACGGGGGCCGGCGCGTGCGTCGACATCGACTCGTACGCGACCAGCAACGCCAAGGAGTTCAGCGTCGCGCTCCTGCCTGACGGGACGACGTGGGTCGGGCAGCGGCCGCACGACGGTGGCGTCGACCTCGACGGTGACGGCTTGATCTTCGAGCCCGTCGGGGACTACTCCTGGGAGGATCTGACCGACAACGACGGCTACCCGGCGGCCGAGATCCCGTGTGCCGTGTCCTTCACGGCACAGGGCAACACCGCCTACGCGAAGGTCCTCACCCTCGAGGGCCAGGTGTGGGAGATCCAGGGCGAGATCAACTCCGGTGCTGGACTCGCCCCCTTCGTGTGGGACGACGACTGGGACCTGATCGACGACCAGCCGGGGGCGATCCTGAACTTCCAGGCGGAGAAGGCCCTCGACAGGGCACCGAGCGCCCCGAAGAACACCAAGAAGTAAGCGCTCTTCGCGCCGGTCCGCCGTCCGAAGGCCGACCATGACCCTCCAGTGAAGCACCGTGCCGTGCCCGGGACCTCCCGGGCACGGCACATGTGCGTCTGCGGGCCGCGCCGCAGGGCGCGGCGGAGACGGAGAAAAGGCCGGGGCCCGCTCCGTACGCCGTTGTACGGTGCGGGCCCCGGTCTCAGCTCCGAGTGGGGGTTCAGCCCAGTCGGGCCACCAGGGCGCGGTACTCGTCCCACAGCTCCTTCGGGGTGTGGTCACCGAAGGTGTTGAGGTGCTCGGGGACCAGCGCGGCCTCCTCGCGCCAGACGTCCGCGTCGACCTTGAGCAGGAAGTCCAGGTCCTCGTCGGCCAGTTCCAGGCCGTCGGTGTCCAGGGACTCCCGGGTGGGGAGGATGCCGATCGCGGTCTCGACGCCCTCGGCCTTGCCCTCCAGGCGCTCCACGATCCACTTCAGAACGCGACTGTTCTCGCCGAAGCCCGGCCACACGAACTTGCCGGCGTCGTTCTTGCGGAACCAGTTCACGTAGTAGATCTTCGGGAGCTTGGCCTGGTCACCCCGTGCCGAGGCGGCCTGCCCGACCTTGATCCAATGGGCCATGTAGTCGCCCATGTTGTACCCGCAGAAGGGCAGCATCGCGAACGGGTCGCGGCGCAGCTCGCCGACCTTGCCCTCGGCGGCGGCGGTCTTCTCGGAGGCGACGTTCGCGCCCAGGAAGACACCGTGCTGCCAGTCGAAGGACTCCGTCACCAGCGGGACGGCGGAGGCGCGGCGGCCGCCGAAGAGGATCGCCGAGATCGGCACGCCCTTCGGGTCCTCCCACTCCGGCGCGATGATCGGGCACTGCGCGGCCGGGACGGTGAAGCGGGCGTTCGGGTGCGCGGCCGGGACGCCGGACTCCGGCGTCCAGTCGTTGCCCTTCCAGTCGGTCAGGTGGGCCGGAGTGTCCTCCGTCATGCCCTCCCACCAGATGTCGTTGTCGTCGGTGAGCGCGACGTTGGTGAAGACCGCGTTGCCCCACAGGGTCTTCATCGCGTTGGCGTTGGTGTGCTCGCCGGTGCCGGGCGCGACGCCGAAGAAACCGGCCTCGGGGTTGATCGCGTAGAGCCGGCCGTCCTCGCCGAACCGCATCCAGGCGATGTCGTCGCCGATGGTCTCCACGGTCCAGCCGGAGATCGTGGGCTCCAGCATGGCCAGGTTGGTCTTGCCGCAGGCCGACGGGAAGGCGGCGGCCACGTACTTCGACTCGCCCTGCGGCGGGGTCAGCTTGAGGATGAGCATGTGCTCGGCGAGCCAGCCCTCGTCGCGGGCCATGACGGACGCGATGCGCAGGGCGTAGCACTTCTTGCCGAGGAGCGCGTTGCCGCCGTAGCCGGAGCCGTAGGACCAGATCTCACGGGTCTCGGGGAAGTGCGAGATGTACTTCGTGGAGTTGCACGGCCACGGCACGTCCTCCTGGCCGGGCTCCAGCGGCGCGCCGAGGGTGTGGACGGCCTTCACGAAGAAGCCGTCGGTGCCCAGCTCGTCCAGGACGGCCTGGCCCATCCGGGTCATGGTGCGCATGGCGACGGCGACATAGGCGGAGTCGGTGATCTCGACGCCCAGCGCGGAGAGCGGCGAACCGAGGGGGCCCATGCAGAAGGGGACGACGTACATCGTCCGGCCCTTCATCGAGCCGCGGAAGATGCCCTTCTCACCGGTGAAGACGTCCCGCATCTCGGCGGGGGCCTTCCAGTGGTTGGTCGGGCCGGCGTCCTCCTCCTTCTCGGAGCAGATGAACGTCCGGTCCTCGACGCGCGCCACGTCCGTGGGGTCGGAGGCGGCGTAGTAGGAGTTCGGGCGCTTGATCGGGTCCAGCCTGCGGAACGTGCCCTTGGCGACCAGTTCCTCGGCCAGGCGGTCGTACTCGGCCTCGGAACCGTCGCACCAGACCACCCTGTCCGGCTGCGTCAGAGCTGCGATCTCGTCGACCCAGGCGATCAGTTCCTGGTGTTTGGTGGGTGCGTTGCTGGGAGCCGCGATATCGCGCGCCACGATTGCTCCTAAAAGAGGGGTTTGATGTTGTTGCCCCGTGGGGGCTGCGACCCGGATGCTTCGTAGCTGCTCATCCGGTGCCGACCGCACTCATCTGATCATCCGCGCCCGGTGCCCATATGTCCAGAGGACCTCTCACGTGAGCATTGCCACTCGGAGTCCGTCACCTACGGCCCCGTAGGTAGCATGCCGCCATGACTGCAGCCCCGCCCGACGTGCACGAGATCGATCCGCCGCCGGTGAAGCCGCGGCTGCGGGGCTGGCTGCACGCGGGGATGTTTCCCGCCGTGCTGATCGCGGGCATCGTGCTGACGGCGCTCGCGGACTCGACCCGCGGCAGGATCGCCTGCGGCATCTACGTACTCACCGCCTGTCTCCTCTTCGGTGTGAGCGCGCTCTACCACCGGGGCACCTGGGGCCCCCGCGCGACGGCCGTCCTCCGCCGGCTCGACCACGCGAACATCTTCCTGATCATCGCCGGTACGTATACCCCGCTGACGCTGCTGCTCCTGCCGGACTCCACCGGGCGGGTGCTGTTGTGGGCGGTCTGGGCGGCAGCGGTTGCCGGAATCGCCTTCCGGGTGTTCTGGGTCGGCGCGCCTCGGTGGCTCTACACGCCCTGCTACATCGCGATGGGCTGGGCCGCGGTCTTCTTCCTGCCCGACTTCATGCGCAAGGGCGGCATCGCCGTCCTCGTGCTCGTGATCGTCGGCGGGCTGCTGTACAGCGCCGGCGGCGTCATCTACGGGATGAAGCGGCCGAATCCGTCACCGCGCTGGTTCGGCTTCCACGAGGTCTTCCACTCCTTCACCCTGGCCGCCTTCGTCGTCCACTACGTGGGGATCTCCCTGGTCGCCTACCAGCACGCCTGAGCGGCCCCGGAAGCACGTGAACGGTTCACGGCCGTGGTCGCGGCTCCGGCCGGTGGCCGACAATGACGGCCATGGCCCCCTCCGCGCACCGACCGCCCACCGGCCCCGACGGGTCTGCGCGAGCGCAAGAAGCTCAGGACCCGTGCGGGGCCCGGCGCGCCATGTACCGGCTGATCGCCGAGCAGGGCTACGAGGCGACTGGGCGGAGCGCAGCCGGCGGGACGACCTGGCCGCGCTCCTGGACCGTGCCCTCGTCACGCTCGGGGACGGGCTGTCCCTCTGAGCCCGGGAGGGCCGGTTACCTCCTCAGGTCCCCCTTCCCGCAGGTGCGGCCGTCCCGGTCCGGGTCGAGCCGGAGCGGGTCGTCCTTGCCGTTGACCTTCAGCCGGGCGTAGCCGTGCGCCGTGAGCCAGTCGCAGCGGGACCTGGTCGTCGCGTTCACCGGTGCCGGAAAGGTGAGCGGCACACAGACGTCGGCCGAGCCGTAGTGCCGGTCGCAGCCCGCGACCGTCGGGCCGACCGGGGCCGAGGCCCGCTTCCTGCCGTTCTTCTTCGGGGACTCGGCGAGATCCCCGGCGAAGTCGTGGACGTGCGCGGACGGGGCGTCCTCCGCGGCCCGCGCCGCCGCGGGCGGGGCGCCCAGGTGCACCCACTCGGCCACCGACGGGATCCCGCCCGCGTCGACGCCGAAGAGCATGTACCAGCCGGGCGGGGCCAGGTTGGGGTTGCCGGTGACGTTCAGGTCGATCGTACGGTCGTCCACCACGCTCATCGGCAGGTCCACGAACCGCTGGTTCGGGTCCGAGGAGTGGGTGACCGCGGCCGGGCGGATCAGTTCCGCCTTGGCGATCGGCCGGTCCACGGTGATCCGCTGGGTGTCGCCGTACTGCCACTCGCCGTCGACCACCGAAGTGATGCGCGGACGGGGGCCCTTCAGCAGGTACGGCGGGGTGTAGATCGACACGTTGTGGTTGTAGGTGCCGTTGCCGGGGTTGTCGCCGACGGCCATGACCCGGCCGTCGGGCAGCAGGAACGCCGACGAGTGGTACGTGCGCGGGATCGGGTCGGCCGCGAGGCCCTCCTGGTAGGTGTCGGTCACCGGGTCGAAGAAGGACGCCTCGTACACCGGGTCCGCCCGGTCGTGCAGTCCGCCGCCGGTCTCCAGCACCTTGCCGTCGGGCAGCAGCACCGCCGAGACGAACATCTTGCCCTCGTCACCGGTCTGCGGACGCTTGCCCTGGCCCTGGTCGACGAGGCCCTGCGGCAGCGGCGGACCGGCCGTGTACTGCGGGTTCGACTGCTTGAGGTCGATGATGTCGGTGAGCCGGTTGGCGGCAGGGTTGGTCTCGTTGTTGCCGCCACCGATGGTGAGGACCCGCTGGTCCTGCGCCGGGGGCAGCAGCACGCTCGCGCTCTCGTCGCGCTGGTCCTTGTTCCGCAGACCCGGCACGTCGGTGATGGTGTTGGCGTCGTAGTCGTAGATCGAGGCGCCCGTGCCCGGGGTGCCGTTGCCGAAGACATGGCTGCCGGAGTAGAAGAGCCGGCCGTCCTGCATCAGGATCATCGACGGGTACAGGCCCCAGAACGACCAGGTCTGGTTGACCTGGTGGAGCGGCAGCCACTTGTTCTCGGCGGCCGAGAACTTCTCCGCCGTCACATTGCCCGTCGAGTCCTCCTTCAGCCCGCCGAAGGAGATGACGTCACCGTTGCCGAGGATCGTCGCCGACGGGTACCAGTGGCCCCCGTTCATGTCGTTGGTCCGCGTGTACGTCTCGGTCACCGGGTCGAAGACGTACGAGTCCTTCAGGCCCTGGTAGCCGATCGTGCCGTCGGCCGACGGGTAGCCCTTGTTGCCGCTCATCACCAGCACCCGGCCGTCGGAGAGCTGGACGTGCCCGGCGCAGAACATGTCCGCGGGCGTCGGGATGTCCTCGTACGTCCCGGCCACCGGGTCGTACACCGCGGAGGTGAAGGTGCCCGCCTCGAACATCCCCGGGTCGTTACCGGAGCCGGCGATGAGGAGCACCTTCCCGTTGTGGAGCACCACCGAGTGCACGGAGCGCACCGGGTTCTGCGTCGGCATGACGTCCCACCGGCCCTTGGCGCACTCCTCGGCCGTGGCCGTGCACACCGGGTCGGGCGTCGGCGGCTCGACCTCCTCCATCGCGTAGTCGTCCGTGGTGACGCTGCCGGTGCCGAAGACGGAGACGCCCCAGGTGATCCGGTCCGTGCCCGGCGGGATGGCCGGGGTGCGGACCTCGCTGCGGGTCCAGTCCCCCTCCATGGGGAGGGTGCGCAGATCGGTCCAGTACTGCCAGCCCGCGGTGGTGTCGTGGCGGAAGAGGGTGAGGGCCGTGTCCGGGGTCGTCGACCTGTACCAGAAGGACAGGTCGTACTGCCGTTCCGGGACGACGTGCGGGGCGCAGTCGGCGGACTCCGTGATGAGGGCCTTGCGGTCACCGTCCAGCCGGCGGGTCAGTTCGACCTTCATCGCGGCGGAGCCGCTGTGCGCCTCGGCCGTGGTGGTGAAGGTGAAGTCGTTGTCCCCCCAGCCGGACTTGGCCCAGCAGAAGGGCATGTCGCCGCTGCCGGGGGTCTCGAACCCCGGGTTCTTGACGAGGTTGGGCCCCGCGGTGGCCGGCTGCTGCGCGGCGAGCAGCAGGCCGGCGGTCATGGCGGCGACGGCGAGCAGCGCGGTCGCTCCGCGGGCACGTCCGGTGGGCCTGCGGGCACGTCCGGATGGTTTCAACTGGTGCTCCTTGCTGTACCGGTACGGCTCCTCGCGGAGCGGCCTCCGCGCGGCAGGTAGACGAGCGCCTCGGTCCCGGCGAAGCGCAGGACGAACGTCGTGAGCAGCGCGAGCGTGGTGGCGGGCAGCACGGCCAGGCGGAACTGCCCTACGAGCAGGGCGATCAGCGGGATCCTCAGCACCAGGTCCGCGTTGGCGAGCAGCGCGAACCGGCCCACGCGGTCGGCCCAGTGGCGGTGGTGACGCCGGTCGCGGAACAACAGCACCTCGATGAGGAGGAAGTTCCACAGCACGCCGAACTGGTTGGCGAGGATCTCGGCGGGCAGGTAGTGCAGACCGGCGGTCACCAGCGCGGACAGCGCCAGCAGGTTGGGGACGAAGCCGGTGAGCCCGATGAGCCCGAAGGCGGCCATCCGGGCGAGCGGGGAGGCGGTGCGCAGCCCGACCAGGTGCCGCAGGAAGCGCAGGCCCTCCCTGGCCGTCGACTTGGACTCGCCGGCGAACCGGTCCCGGAAGACGAACGGCACCTCGGCGACCCCGCCCGGCCGGCAGCGCACGGCCAGCTCCAGCAGGATCTTGTAGCCGAGCGGCTTCAGCACCTCGGCGGTCACCGCGGACCGGCGGATGGCGAAGAAGCCGCTCATGGGGTCGCTGATGCCGCGCAGGGTGCGCGGGAAAAGCCCCTTGGCGAGCCAGGTCGCGCCGCGGGAGACGGCCACCCGGTAGCCGCCCGCGAGCCCCGCGCGGCTGCCTCCGGGCAGATAGCGGCTGGCGACGACGAGGTCGGCGGAGTCCTTCTCGCCGGTGGTGACGAGATCGGGGACCAGGGACGGCGGATGCTGGAGGTCGGCGTCCATGACCACGATCCAGTCCGACCCGGCGGCCTTCATCCCCTCGACGACCGCGCCGCCGAGTCCGCCGTCGGGCGAGTCCCGGTGGATGACCGTGACGGGGAAGGGGCAGTCCTGCGCGGCCTCGGCGATCACGGCCGGGGTGTCGTCGGAGGAGTCGTCGACGAACACGACCTCGCAGGGGAGCCGCGCCGGCACCGAGTCGGTGAGCCGGTGCAGCAACTCCCGGACGTTCGCCGACTCGTTGAAGGTCGGGATCACCACGGTGACGGCCGCCGGCTCGGCGACCCCCGCGGTCTCGCCGAGCGTGCGCTCGAGCGCTCCCGGACTGCATCCCAGTCCGTCGGCCGGAGGCGTGTGATGGCTCGTCACGTGTGGTCAGCTCCCCCGATTTCGCGGATCTCGATACGGTCCTCGCCCTCGCCGAAGACGGCGACGGGCGTGGAGTGCTCCAGCGCGGCCCGCACATTGGGCAGATCGCGGGCGTCTCGACGGACCGTCGGCGAGGCGACCACGTAGTCCAGGTCGCGCCAGCCGCGCGGCATGGTCTTCGTCACCGCCGGGTCGAGGTCGGCCTTGTAGAACCAGATGGCCCCGAGCCCCGGCTGGTACCCGGCGTGCACCAGGTCGAGCCAGAGGGCGTCGTCGACGAGCACACGGGTGCGCGCCGGCTCGGCCACCTCGGTGCTCAGCCACAGCGCGGCGGCCCGGTACGGGGCGTTGGCGTCCGCCGTCATCGCGGTGCGGTCGCCGTCGTACCAGCGCGGCACGACGTACACGGCCGCGGCGAGGGCGAGTGCGGCGGCCGCCGACCGGCGGGCGAGGGTGAGCGTCCGCCCCTCTCCGGGACGCCGCCACCGGCTCAGCACCGCGCGCCCGACGCTCGCGGCCCCGCCGGCCAGCACCAGCGCCAGGAACGGCAGCGCCTGGATGACGTACATCGCGGGCAGATAGCCCGACGGGCGCATGGCGACGGCGGCCAGGGTCGCCACGGCGAGCGCGGGACCGGCGAGCGCCCGCGCGGTCACCGACCAGCGCGTTGTGAGGAGCAGCAGCGCGGCGCCGGCGAGCCCGCCCACCGGCAGCACCCGGTCGTAGTAGAGCCAGGACCGGAGCACGCCGTTCGAGCCGGTCCCCTCGCTGAGGACGAACCCCGAGCCGGGCCGGCTCATCTGGTAGGTGATGCCCTCCCACAGCGACACATGGCCCTCGCCCGGGAGCAGTTCGCCCTTGAGGAGCGCGAACAGCGGGTAGGAGAAGCCGATCAGGGCGCAGGCGGTGACGGCGCCCGTGACCGCGAACTTACGGGTGTCGCGGTGGCTGAAGCGCCACATCGTCACCAGCAGCGCGGGCAGGACGACCAGCATCGTCTCCTTGGTGAGCACCCCCGTGGCGGCGGCGAGCCCGGCGCCGAAGTGGTGCCACAGATGCCGGCTGGGCGAGGCCGCGAGGCAGAACGCCAGCAGCATCCACATCACGGCGAGGTTGTCGAGGAAGATCTCCCGCTGCAGGACCACGGACAGCGGCGACAGTCCGAACATGGCCATCGCGAGCCCGGCCGCCCAGCGCGGCAGCCAGAGCCGGCGCGCCAGGGCGTAGAGCAGGACCGCGCTCGCCGCGCTGATCAGCAGCATCGCCCCGCGCATCGTGGCCACCGTCATCGCGTCCGGCGCGATGAGCGAGGGGATCCAGGTCAGCCCGGCGAGCTGGATCCAGCCGAGCGGCGGATGGTCGTACCAGTACGTGTAGTGGGCCAGGCCCTCGCCCTGCTGGACCGCCCACGCCTGGGCGAGGTAGGTGCCCTCGTCGTCACTGAGGGTCGGGAAGTGCTGGATGTTCCAGCCCTGCACCAGGAGGATCGCGGTCAGCAGCGCACCGCACAGCAGCAGGTCCGGCCGGGAGGACCGGAAGCGGACGACCGGCCGGACGGTGAGCCGTCCCGCGGGATCGGCGGAGCGGGCGGCCGCCACCGGTGGCGCCGCCGTGAGGATGGAGGTCACGCGGGGACGTCCTCTCGGGTGAGGTGCGCGCCGACATGGCTGGTCAGCTCCCACTCGTTGCGGCCGCGCTGCTCACGCCACACGGCCCGCACGGCCGCGCCCGCGAGGAGCACCTGGTAGAAGGGGCCGCCGGCGATGAGCTTGAGGTAGTGCGGGAAGCGGACCCGCAGCCCGTACTGCGTTCCGAAGTCGTGCAGTCCGACGATCTCGAAGACGAAGGTCACCATCGCCGTGACCAACGGCAGGAAGGTGAGGAAGGCGACGCCGACCGGTACGTCGAGGAGAAGTGCGGCGGCGGCGTTGACGGGGATGATCACGCCCGTGAACGCCTGCATGAACGGTGTCATCAGCGTGTAGCGGGCCAGCATGCGCTGCCCGAGCGCGGGCAGTTGCCTCCAGTCCTTCTTCCGGTACACCTGCAGGAAGCCCTGGTTCCAGCGGGTGCGCTGCTTCAGCAGCGCCATCAGCGTGCCGGGGGTCTCCTCACGGGTGACCATGTCGGCGTCGTAGGCGACGACGACCTTCTTGCCGCGGCTGGACAGGCGCACCCCGAGGTCGCAGTCCTCGGCCAGGCAGTTCTGGTCCCAGCCGCCGGCCTCGCGCAGCACGTCGGTGCGGACGAAGACGGTGTTGCCGCCAAGCGGGATGAAGCCCTTGGCGGCGTGGAGGTGGAGACGGGAACGGAACCAGAAGAAGTACTCCAGGCAGTTGCGCAGCGCGTACCACGAGGAGTGGAAGTTGATCAGCTGCACGCCGCCCTGGACGACGTCGGCACCGGTGGCGGTGAAGGCGTGGTCGACATGGGCGAGGAGTTCCGGGTGGACCTGGTCCTCGGCGTCGAAGACCCCGACGACGTCCCCGCGGCAGTGCGGGAGGGCCGTGTTGAGGGCCTTCGGTTTGTTCTTGGTCTCGTGGGTGTCGACGACGACGCGTACCCGGTCGGGATCGCGGGACGCGGCCCGTGCGGCGACCTCCGTGGTCTCCGGGTCGTCGTGCCCGACGATGACGATGATCTCGAAGTCGCGGTGGCTGGACTCCAGCAGCCTGCCAACGGTGTGTTCCAGCACCAGTTGTTCGTGCCGGGCGGGCAGCAGCAGGGAGAACGACAGTCCCTCCGCGCCCGCCGGGCTCTCGAAGCGTGTCGACGCGAGCGTCTCCGGTGTGCGCCAGGCGTGCATCTGCCACCAGAGCGTGAACGCCGCCATCCAGAAGAGCGCCAAGGAGATGGCGCCGATGAACAAGGACGTGAGCAATTGGCCCCCCAACGACAGGGGCGACCGCCACGGCAGGCCCCCTCGCCCGCCGCGCTCCCGCCCCTGAACCCCCCTGCGCGGGCGCTGCGGGACCGCAGCGCGGATCCGCCGCACACGCAGCTGCCGTGTCAGCGGTGAAGAGAATAGGAGGAATGTGTGACCGTCGTACGCCCGTTTCGATGAATGGCGCGTTTCGGGCAGGTCACCGAAATCGTCCGCCTGCGGTCACCCTCGAGGCGCCAACTCCCGCCGCAGCGCCTCCACTTCGGTGACCGGCGCGGCACAGACGAAATGCCGGCAGACATAGGCCGCCGGCTTCCCGTCGACCAGCGGGCGGTCCGCGAGCAGTGGGAACTCATCACCGCCCGGCCCACCGGCGGCGACCACGGCGCCCGGGGCCGTCCCCAGCAGCGCGACCCTGTGCAGATTCCGCATCCCGGCGTCACCGGGTGCTCCGACGACCGCCACCTCCCGCGGACCGTCGAGCAGCGCCTCCGCGACGGCGAGCCCCCACCCGATGAACCGGGGGACCCGCGGTCCGAGCGCCTTCACCACGCCCAACGCCCTCTCCGCCTCGGCGCGGTGGGCCTCCGAGCCGGTGTGCGCGGCATAGGAGAGCAGCGCTCCGGCCGCGGCCGTCCAGCCGGAGGGAGCGGCGTTGTCCGTGGGGTCCTGGGGCCGCCGGATCAGCCGCTCGGCGTCGCGGGCCGTGTCGTACAACTGCCCCCTGGGGCCCGTGAACCGCTCCAGGACGCCGTCCAGCAGGAAGCCCGCGAACTCCAGCCACGCGCCCTCGCCGCTGACGGAGGCAAGAGCCAGGAAGCCCTCGGCGACATCGGCGTAGTCCTCCAGCACCCCGGCGTTGGCGCCCGCACGGCCGTCCCTGGAGGTACGGGCCAGCCGCGCGCCGTCGTCCATGTGGAGCCGGACGAGCAGATCGGCGGCCTCCGTGGCACGTTCGACGAGGTCCGGCCGGTCGAAGTAGCCGCCCGCTTCAGCCAGTGCGGCGATCGCGAGACCGTTCCACGCGGCGACGATCTTGTCGTCGCGGCCCGGCCGCGGCCGCTGCTCACGCGCCGCCAGCAGCCGCTCCCGCACGGACGCGACCCTCCCGGCGTCGGCGACGCCCGCGTCCTGCGGAAGCCGGAGCACCGAGGAGCCGTGCTCGAAGCTGCCCTCCTCGGTCACGCCGAAGTGCCGCATGGCGAACTCCGCGTCGTCCTCCCCCAGCACGTCCCTCAGTCCGCCGGGCGTCCAGACGTAGTAGGCGCCCTCGGCGTGCTTCCCGGAACCGTCGGGAAGAGCGCTGTCGGCGTCGAGGGCGGAGGCGAAGCCGCCCTCCGGCGTCCTCAGTTCCCGCACCATGAAGTCGGCGGTCTCCAGGGCGACCCGGCGGGCCAGATCACTGCCGGTGACCCGCCACAGATGGGCGTACACCCGGCAGAGCAGGGCGTTGTCGTAGAGCATCTTCTCGAAGTGCGGTACCAAAGGTCCATCAGCCCTCGGTGTGAGCACGTACCGGTGGAACCCGCCTCCCACCTGGTCGTACAGGCTCGAACGAGCCATCGCGCCGCACAGCCCTTCCGCCATCTCCAGCGCGGCCACGGAGCCGGCCCGCGCGTGGTGGCGCAACAGGAACTCGATCACCATCGACGGCGGAAACTTGGTGTCCCCCTTGAACCAGCCGCTCGCGGGGTCGATGTCCCGGGTCAGTTGGAGGAGGGCCAGGGCTTGGGTTTCCTCGGTGGGCACCCCGTCATCCCCGGTGCTCAGCTCCCGCTGGGCAAGGTCCCGAGTGATCTTCCCCGCAACTTCTCCCACCTCGTCCCGCCGACTCGTCCAGGCGTTGTGCACGCCTTCGAGTACCTGGCGGAAGGACGCCATGCCATGGCGAGCCTCGGGTGGGAAGTAAGTGCCGAAGTAGAACGGCTCCCCGTCGGGGGTCATGAACACGGACATGGGCCAGCCGCCCTGCCCGGTGGCGGCCTGCACGGCCTCCATGTAGACCGCGTCCACGTCGGGACGCTCCTCACGGTCCACCTTGACGGACACGAAGTGCTCGTTCATGTACGCGGCGGTGTCGTCGTCCTCGAAGGACTCGTGCGCCATGACGTGACACCAGTGGCAGGCGCTGTAGCCGACGCTCAAGAACACGGGGACATCGCGCCGCCTGGCCTCCTCGAACGCCTCGGCCGCCCAGGGCCACCAGTCGACGGGGTTGTCCGCGTGCTGGAGGAGGTACGGGGACGTGGCCTGCGCGAGTCGGTTGGGCATACCCCCATCCTTGCGCACCCGGCCGCGCCCCCGCCCATGCGCCACGGGGGCAGTGCACGAGTGGGACGGAGGGGTGCCGGCTCGGTGCTCGCTCGGCCGGTACGGGACCTGGTTCGTAACGGACTCATGCGGGACGCAGAGCCGAAGGGGAGGTCCTCCCTCATGGCCACCGCGTTCGGGGCTCACGAATGTCGTGGGGGTCTTCCGGCGCTCGCTGGGGAGCTTGGCCGGGTCCTCCCGGTCGGGGATCACCTCACGCAGGATGCCGACCCGTCCGGCGGCGTTCTTGACCAGCTTGCCGTTGTCCTCGGCACCGACCACTACGCGGCTCCCTTGGGGGCGCACCCGCTGTGCCAGTACGCGACAGCGGAGGGGCCGTGCCCGGACGGGGCGGCATCCCGGCATCCCGGCAGATCTCAGCGAGTCGGTGCGCCAGAGCCTGCCGGGCTTGCTGGGCACTCGAAGAGGGAGGGACAGCCATAGTGGTGACCGGTCAGCGCGGCTCGTACTCCCCATGCGGGATGGCTCGCTGCCACACCGCCTCCAAGGCGGAGGTGCACAGACTCACCCTCCCAGAATCGCCGGTGCACTCCCGCCCGTCCTCATCCAACTGACCGTCTCCGGTGAAGTGATGGAAGAGGGCTTGCGCACCGTCGATGACCCAGAAGTCCGTACCCGGCAAGGCCAAGTCCGTCGTCTGCCGCCGGGGCAGCCATTAGGCAGATACTTCCTCGAAGTGGGGCACAACCCACTCGCGGTCCACCGAGTACCGGGCGAAGCCGCCGCCGAGCTGGTCGCAGATCCCGCCCCGGGCCATCGCCCCGCAGGTGTCGGCGGCCATCTGCAGCGACGCCCTCGGCGCCCGTGCACGCGTAGTGCCGCAGCAGGAACTCCAGGACCATCGACGGCGGGAAACTTCGGCGCCCCGCCGAAACCGCCGTGCGCCGGGTCGTACTCCCGGGCGAGGCCGCGCAGCGCCTGGGCGAGCTCCTCCTCCCCCGGAGATCCCCGTCCCCCGTACGCCAGGCTCCGTCCCGCCAGATCGCGGACGATCCTCCCGGCCGCCTGGTCGACGTCGCCGCGGCGGTCCGTCCAGGCTGCGGTGACGCTTCCAGGACCTGGCGGATCGACGGCATGCCGTGCCGCGGGGCGGGCGGGAAGTAACTGCCGAAGTAGAAGGGCTGCGCCCCGGGCGTGAGGAACACCGTCATGGGCCAGCCGCCCTGACCGGTCGCCTCTCACTTCACGGCGGAGCGGGGAGAGACCCGCATCTCTCCCCGCTCCCGCCGGGCCGGGTGCCGGCCCGGCGCGCCGGAGGATCGGCTGCCGTCCGGCGGCCGGTGGCGGCTCCCGGGTGGCGGTCGGCAGGAAGCAGCGCAGCGAGACTTCGTGATGACCACCCGGGGCCGCCACTCATCTGGCGGTCTTTCTCCTCGTGGTGTCCTCCTTCTCGCAGCAGGGACGGGGGACTTGGGTGTCTGTCAGGGGGACCTCCCTTGGTGGCCGCTGGATCCGATACCGTCCGACTGCCCTGGACATTCAGGAACAAACGCCCTCCAATCGCGTGAATCGACTGCGGCAGACGTCACCGGAGCGTGCGGTGGAACCCCGGGGAGGGGGCTTGATCGCCGGACTCCCTCGCGTCGGCCAGCGTCCCGCAGGACACTTGGCACCGGAACGAAAGCGGAAGCTCTCGGAGGGGGACCCACATGCGGGACAGCCATCGGGCGGAAGCCGAGCGGCTGTTGGTACGGGCCGTCGAGGAGGAGGTGCGCCGCTCCGGCGGCAGAACGGACTCCGCGGCGCTGCTCTCACGCGGCCGCGAGGCACTGGAGACCATGGCGGCGAGCGCGGACGAGGAGTACGCCGCGTACCTCCGCGCCGTGGAGGAGGCCGAGGCGGGGCACTCGTCCCTGGCCGAGCGGTTCAGTCGGCAGGACATGTCGACTCCCGTAATGGTCACGGCGGTTGCCGCGGCCGCAGCGATCGGGGCGGACATGGCCCTCGGCACGGCGACGGGCACGGCGCTGGGCGCCGGTGCCGTCGTCATGGTGGCCGGGGCGGCGGCCACCGTCGCCAAGGTGACCGTCTCCCACTGGCCCGCGGCACACCGCAGAGCCGGTGCGCTCGGACAGCCGGGCGGGCCCGAGCAGTTGCGGCTGCAGTGGCTGACCGCGCTGGAGGTCCGGGGCATCCGCCCGTTCCTGGACCAGCAGCGCTTGCTGACGGCCGCCACCGCCCGCCCGGTGAAGAAGACGGCGGGCCCGCCGCTGCGCGGGGTGGACCGCAGCCAGGCGGCCCGGCGGCGCAACGTGCTGGAGCAGTCCTTCGCCCATCTCCCCGAGCCGGGCGGGCCGTTCGCCGGACGCCGGGAGGCGATGGCGCAGATCGCGCAGTGGGTGCACGCGGCGCGCGCGTCGACGGACACGAAGCCGACGGTCGTGGTGCTGTACGGCGAGCCGGGGTCGGGCCGCACCACGCTCGCGGTGCGGGCGGCCCGCCGGCTGAAGGACCAGTTCCGGGGCGCGTGCCTGGTGGACCTGCGCGGCGGGTCCGCGGGCGGGCAGCCGCTGTCGACGCGGGACGCGCTGCTGCACCTGCTGAACCGGCTCGGTGCCCCGCGCGAGCAGCTGCTGTTCCGGGAGCGGTCGTCGGCGGAGCAGCAGGTGCGCCGCCTCGGCGAGCTCTACCACCAGTACCTGACCGGTCTGCCCGTCACCGTCGTCCTGGACGATGCGAGCGACCCCGAGCAGGTGCGGACGCTCGTCCCGGAGCGCTCGGACAGCCTGGTGCTGGTGACCGCGCGGGAGCCACTGGAGCTCCCGGAGGACGTCCCGGCGTGGGTGCACCGGCTGCCGGTCGAGGCGCTGGACGCGGCGGGAGCCGAGGAACTGCTCGCGGCGTCCGCCGAGGAGCCGCTGGAAGGCCCTTACGACTCCCGCGCGATGGAAACGATCCGTGACCTGTCCGGCGGACTGCCCCTGGCGCTGCGGATCGCGGGCTCGTCCCTCGGCGCCCGCACCCCGCACGCGCTGGCCGCCGACCTCGGCGCGTACGGGCCGGTGGGGCCGGTCGAGCGGGCCCTGTGGCTGCGCTACACGGATCTGGCGGACCAGGGCCGCAGGCTGCTGCGCAGGCTGGCTCTCGTGGGCCGGGCGTCCTTGGGGGCGGCCGCGGCGTCGGCGCTGCTGGGCACCGACGAGAACGAGGCGCAGCGGCTGCTGTCGGAGCTGGCACGCACGGGGCTGCTGGACCGTGTGCGCGGCGGCCCTTCCGCACCACCGGGGGTACCGCCGCGCCCGCAGGGCGCCGGGGGTGCGGGGGGAGAGCGCTACCGGCTGCACGACGCCGTGCGGGCCTTCGCCCAGGAGCGGCTGCTGGACGAGGAGGAGCAGGCGGAGCGCACGGCCGCGCAGGAGCGGTTGGTCATCGGGTACGCGGAACTCGCCGACACGGTGATCCGGCTCGTCGACGGGAAGACCTCGACCCGTGCCGACATGTTCGCCCGGACGTCGGCCGGTCACGGCTTCTCCTCGCTGGAGGCGGCGCTGCGCTGGCTGGACGACGAGTCGAGCTTCATCACCGCGGCGCTCCGGCACGCCGAGGGCGTGGACCAGCAGGCCGTGCTGAACCTCCTGGGCGCCCTGTGCGACTACTGCCTGCTGCGTGGCGACCTCTACCGGCTCGGGGAGATCAACGAGCTGACGCAGGCCGTCGACCAGGGCCTGCTGGTCCGCTCGGTGCAGTGGCGCACCGGTATCGCCGCCCGGCAGCTCGGTGAGCTGGACAAGGCGCGCACCACCCTGTCGTCGGTGGTGAACCTGTACCGCGAGGCGCAGCACGAGGCGGGTGCGGCCCGGGCGCTGTGCTCGCTCGGCATCACGCTCCACCACCAGGGCAATCTGACCGAGGCGTCGGCGAAGCTGCGCGAGGCGATCGAACTGCAGTCGTCCGAGGAACTGGACGCGGACCGGGCGTGGACCCTGCACGCGCTGGCGGCGGTGGAGCGGGACCGGGCGAACCTCGCCGAGGCCCGGGCGCTGCTCACGACGGCCGTCCGGCTGCACCGCGAGAGCGAGTCGCTGCACGGCGAGGCCTGGTCCCACTTCCAGTTCGGCCAGGTGCATCTGCGTCTGGGCGACGTGCCGGACGCGGAGTCGTCACTGAGGCTGGCGCTCGACCTCTACGGGCGGACCCAGGACGAGCGGGGTGCGGCGTGGGCGCTGACCCAGCTGGCCCGTGCCCGGCTGGTCGACGGCGATCCGTCACCGGCGGTCGAGCAGCTGAACCAGGCCCTCGCCCGGCACCGCGAGAACGAGGACGCGCGCGGTGAGGCGTGGACCCTCTACTACCTGGGCCAGGCACTGGAGGAGCGGGGCGAACGCGACCAGGCGGTGCGTGAACTGGAGCGCGCCCGGACGATGTTCTCCCGGATGCGGGACGTGTACGGGCTGGCCTGCGCCCGCCACCATTCGGGCCGCGCCACCCGAGACCAGCGCGCGGCGCAGACGGGCACTCTGCGCAACTCCGGTTTCGCCCGTCAGCTCCTGGTCGACGCCCGAGCGGACTTCCAGCGCATCCGGGTGGCCCACGGGGAGGCGTGGACCTGTCTGGAACTGGCCGTGATCGACGCCGGCAACAGCCGCGCGGCCCAGGCGCTGGCGCTGTGCGACGAGGCGGCAGCCCTGTTCGCCTCGTACGGCGACCGCCGGGGCGCGGACTGGGCCGGTTTCCTGCGCTGCACGCTGCTCCCGTACGCCTCGGCGGGCGGAGTGGAGGTGGGCACGGTCGTCGCCCAGGAGGAGCTGGCCGCGCTCCGCGAGGTGTCCCACCCGGCCCGTGACGGGCGACTGGAGGACTGTATGGGGGCGTTCGCCCTGGTTCTGGAGCGCGGGGTGCGGCTGGAGGACGACTGGCAGGCGTGGCAGCTGGGCATGGTGCCGGGCCGGCACGCCCGGGAGGTGATGGGGGTGCCCGTGGACTGAGCCGGCGGACTCACGCCGACCGGTCCGGCCCCACCGGAAGGCCGCGGGCGGACGCGTGGCCGCGTCGGCGGGGGCACCTCATCGGTCCGGCCCGACCGCAAGGCGGGTGGCGGCCCGTCGACGCCGATGGCGCGGCGGCACGTCGTGCCGCGTCCCGGGGGGCGGCGGTATGCCGTGCCGCGGCGGTACGACGTGGTGCGCCGGGGCGGCGGTGGACGCGGCACGGCCGGGCGCACCCATGCCCGGCCGATGTCCCCGGCCGCACGGTCCGGGACGGGCCCGGACGAGAGGCCCTACTCGCCCTTCGCCGGTTCGGCGGCGGCCCGGGACGCGGTGCCCGCCGTCGCGGCCGGCGCCGGGGCCTCCTCGAAGTCCACCCGGTTCATATGGCGGTTCATCGACTTCATCAGCAGCCAGACACCGGCCGCCATCACCGCGAAGACGATGAATCCGAGGACGCCGGGCGTCACCTTGTTCTCGTCGAGCTCCTTGGCGAGGGGGACGAGGTGTGTCATCGCCAGGCCTGTGCTGCTCATCGGTCGCTCCTTGTGTGGATGTACCGACCATACCCGGGCGTCCGTGACGTCCTCCCCCGGCCCACCCGGGGCCGGGGGAGGGAGTGGTGGAGGCCGGGGGAACGGCCGGGTCAGGCCTGCTCGCGGACTCCGGCGAACAGGTCGTCCTCGGGCAGGGAGGTGTCGACGAGGGACTTGGCGAGCTCGTACTCCTCGGTCGGCCACACCTCCTTCTGGATCTCCATCGGGACGTGGAACCAGCCGCCGTCGGGGTCGATCTGGGTGGCGTGCGCGATCAGCGCCCGGTCGCGGGTCTCGAAGAAGTCGGCGCACGGCACGAACGTGGTGAGGGTCCGCTCGGCGCGCTGGAACGTCTTCCAGCGCTCCAGCCACTCGCCGTACGGGGACTCCAGGCCGCGCTCGAGCAGGGCCTCGTGGAGGGCGACGGTACGCGGGCGGTTGAAGCCCTGGTTGTAGTACACCTTCCGCGCCTGCCAGGCCGGGCCGTACTCGGACTCGGGGTACTTCTCGGTGTCGGCCGCGCCCTCGAAGGCCACCATCGTGATCTTGTGGGTCATGATGTGGTCGGGGTGCGGGTAACCGCCGTTCTCGTCGTACGTGGTGATGACCTGCGGACGGAAGGAGCGGATCTTCCGCACCAGTTCGCCCGCCGCCTTGTCGACGTCCTCCAGCGCGAAGCAGCCCTCGGGCAGCGGGGGCAGCGGGTCGCCCTCCGGCAGGCCGGAGTCGACGAAGCCGAGCCACTCCTGCTTCACGCCAAGGATCCCGCGCGCCTCGTCCATTTCCTTGCGCCGTACCTCGTGGATGTTCTCCTCGATGTACCGGTTGCCCTGGAGCTTGGGGTTGAGGATGGAGCCGCGCTCGCCTCCCGTGCAGGTCACGACCAGCACGTCCACCCCCTCGGACACGTACTTGGCCATCGTGGCAGCGCCCTTGCTCGACTCGTCGTCGGGGTGGGCGTGGACGGCCATCAGTCGCAGCTGCTCAGTCAAGACTCGATCCTCGGTGATGTGTCGCATCGGACGGCTTCTATAGTGACGGAAACCGGGGGGCGAAAATTCCGGCGTCTTTCGGGAATGAGAGGACGATCATGGGCGCGGTGCGCGAAGGGCTTCCCGAGGGCCGTTACGGGCGCTCGGCCGACGAGCGCGCCGACCGCAAGCTCAAGATCATCGGCGCGGTGCTCGGCGCCGGCTTCCTCGCCGTGATCGCCTGGTTCGGCTACGACTACGTGAGCGGCCAGCGGATCAGCGCCGAGGTCATCAAGTTCGACGTCACCGCGGCGGACCGGGTCCAGGTCCATCTGGAGGTCCGCAAGGACGGCGACGCCCAGGGCTACTGCACCCTGCGCTCGCGGGCCGAGGACGGTTCAGAGGTCGGCCGTCGGGACGTCCGCTTCGACATGCGCGAGACGCGGGTGGACCGGGTCGTCACCGTGCGTACGACGGCGCGGGCGACGAGTGCCGAGCTCGCGGGCTGCACCGCGGACGACGGGCCGAAGGGCTGACGTTCTCCCGGTCGCCTCTGCGCTGACCTGCGCGGACGCATTTTTGATGGCGTTCGGTCCTCCCCCTTTTCGTCGCCAATTGTTAGGCTCGTGGTTTCGCCCACTCGTGGAGGTACATCCTTCTGGGTAGGGCGACGCTTTGTATCCCCAGTACCTACGAGGAGCACCTGTGACCCAGACCAGCGAAGACGTCACCTGGCTCACCCAGGAGGCGTACAACCAGCTCAAGGCCGAGCTGGAGCACCTGTCTGGTCCCGCGCGCGTCGAGATCGCGAAGAAGATCGAGGCGGCCCGCGAGGAGGGCGACCTGCGGGAGAACGGCGGGTACCACGCGGCCAAGGAGGAGCAGGGCAAGCAGGAGCTCCGTGTGCGCCAGCTGACCCAGCTCCTGGAGAAGGCCAAGGTCGGCGAGGCCCCGGCCGACAACGGCACGGTGGCTCCCGGCATGGTCGTGACGGTCGCCTTCGACGGCGACGAGAGCGACACGGAGACCTTCCTGCTCGCCTCCCGCGAGTACGCCTCGGGCGACATCTCGACCTACTCGCCGCAGTCCCCGCTCGGCTCGGGCGTGAACGGCAAGAAGGTCGGCCAGGACGCGGAGTACGAGCTTCCCAACGGCAAGACGGCCATGGTGAGGATCCTCGAGGCCAAGCCGTACCAGGGCTGAGCCGCGCCGCGTCAGCAGGCCCCCGCGCGCCAGAAGGCCCCGGCAGCGATCCGACGCTGCCGGGGCCTTCCGCCGTCCGCAGGGACGGGCACGAGGCGGGGTCGTGCGGTACGAGGCCGGGTCGTGGGGGTCAGACCGCCGAGCGGTACTTGCGCACCGCGAGGGTACGGAAGACCGCCAGGATCAGCACCGACCAGATCACCGACGCCAGCACCGGGTGCTGCATGGGCCAGGCGTCCGGAGCTTCGAAGCCGGGCGGCAGATTGCCGAACAGTTCGCGGCACGCCTGCACCGTCGCGCTGAACGGGTTCCACTCGGCGATCGTCCGCAGGAAGCCCGGCATGTTGTTGGCGTCCACGAAGGCGTTCGAGATGAACGTCAGCGGGAACAGCCAGATCAGTCCGCCGGAAGTGGCGGCCTCGGGCGTGCGGACCGACAGGCCGATCAGCGCGCCGATCCACGAGAAGGCGTAACCGAGCAGGAGCAGCAGCAGGAAGCCGAGCAGCACCTTGCCGAGGTTCTCGTGGGTCCGCCAGCCGACGAGCAGCGCCACGACGGCGAGGACGACGAGCGTCAGCGCCGTCTGAACCAGGTCGGCGAGGGTGCGACCGGTGAGGACCGCGCCCCGGGCCATCGGCAGCGAGCGGAAGCGGTCGATGAGGCCCTTGTGCATGTCGTCGGCGATGCCCGCACCGGCACCCGCGGTCGCGAACGTCACGGTCTGCGCGAAGATGCCCGCCATCAGGAACTCGCGGTAGGCCTGCGTCGAGGTGGAGGCACCGACCTGGATGGAACCGCCGAACACGTACGTGAAGAGCACCACGAACATGATCGGCTGGACCATTCCGAAGATGATCATCTCCGGGATCCGGGTCATGCGGATGAGATTGCGCTTGGCGACGACGAGCGAGTCGTTCACCGACTGCACGATGCCGCCGCGCGGGCGGGGTGCCGCGACGCGGTCCGCCGCTTCCTGGACGGTGGTCACTTCACGGCCTCCTTCCCGGCCTTGCGGTCCTTGCCCTGCCGGGCGGCCGGCACCTCGCCGCCGTCCTCTGCGACCTGCTCGGCGTGGCGGCCGGTCAGGGAGATGAAGACGTCGTCGAGGGTCGGGCGGCGCAGACCGATGTCGTCGATCTCGATGCCGGCGGCGTCCAGTTCGCGGATCACCTCGGCGAGCAGCTTGGCCCCGCCGGTCACCGGAACCGTGAGCCTGCGGGTGTGCTCCTCGACCGCGATGTCGCCTGCGGCCGCTCCTTCCGCACCGAAGCGGCGGAGGATGCCGCGGGCCGGGGCGATCTCGTCGGGCCGGTGGACGACGACCTCGACGCGCTCGCCACCGGTACGGGCCTTGAGCTGGTCCGCGGTGCCCCGGGCGATGACCTTGCCGTGGTCCACGACGCAGATGTCGTCGGCCAGGTGGTCGGCCTCCTCCAGGTACTGCGTGGTCAGCAGCAGGGTCGTACCGCCGCCGACGAGTTCCTTGATGACCTCCCACAGGGCCTGCCGGTTGCGGGGGTCGAGACCGGTCGTGGGCTCGTCCATGAACATCACGGGCGGTGAGACGACGAGCGCGGCGGCGAGGTCGAGGCGCCGGCGCATGCCGCCGGAGTAGGTCTTCGCGGGGCGGTCGGCGGCGTCGGCGAGGTTGAAGCGCTCCAGCAGCTCTCCCGCCCTGGCCTTCGCGGCCCTGGCGTTCATCTGGTAGAGCCGGCCGACCATCTGCAGGTTCTCGCGGCCGGTCAGGTACTCGTCGACCGCGGCGAACTGGCCGGAGAGCCCGATCGACCGCCGGACCTCGTTGGGGTTCTGGAGGACGTCGACACCCGCCACGACGGCCCTGCCGCTGTCGGGGCGGAGCAGAGTGGTGAGGACGCGCACGGCGGTGGTCTTGCCCGCGCCGTTCGGGCCGAGGAGCCCGAGGACGGTGCCCTCGGGAACATCGAGGTCAACTCCGTCCAGAGCCCTTACCTCGCCGAAGGTCTTGACCAGACCCTCGGCGTAAATGGCGCCTGGCATGTGGGTACTCCAAGTCAGGTGGTGGCGGTGGTGCTTACCGTTTGCTTACTTCAGGCGATTGCTGCGCAAGCTTAGATTTCGCCAACCGCCGGCGCAGGCGAATTTACGGCCCGGACCGGACTATAACGCGATACATCGCGACCCACAACCCTCGCGGCACCCGACCCGGCCGCGGGAACCCGTCACGCCGGGCATCCGCCCGCGCCTTGCCGGACAGCCGCCGGAGCGGGCGCGCGACGGCGCGGGCCGCGTACACGGCCGTCGGTCAGCCGGCCGCGTGGTAGCCCGCTTCCCGGAGTGCCGCAGCGACCTCCGCACAGTGCTCCGGCCCCTTCGTCTCCAGATGGAGCTCCACCTCGACCTCCGTCAGACCGAGCCGGGGA
Source organism: Streptomyces sp. HNM0645 (assembly GCF_030056615.1). Lineage (NCBI taxonomy): Bacteria > Bacillati > Actinomycetota > Actinomycetes > Kitasatosporales > Streptomycetaceae > Streptomyces > Streptomyces sp. HNM0645. Next base: position 44,384 of record NZ_JASHLT010000043.1, read on the forward strand.
TCCGTCCGCACGTGTCCCACGTCCAGAACGTTCGCATCCGCCACTGACAACACCCCCAGCAGCGTCGCCAGCGCCCCCGGCCGGTCCGGCAGGGGCAGCCGCAGCGACAGATAGCGGCCCGCGGCGGCCATTCCGTGGCGCAGGACGCGCTGCATCAGCAGCGGGTCCACGTTGCCGCCCGACAACACGGCCACCACCGGCCCCTCGAACACCTCCGGGTCGGTCAGCAGAGCCGCGACGGGACTCGCACCCGCCGGCTCGACCACCAGCTTCGCCCGCTCCAGGCACAGCAGGAGCGCCGAGGCGAGGGCGTCCTCGGAGACCGTGCGCACGTCGTCGACCAGCTCCTCGACGAGCGCGAACGGGACGTCCCCCGGCCGCCCCACCTTGATGCCGTCCGCCATCGTCACCGGGGACTCGACCGACACCGGACGCCCCGCGGCGAGCGACGGCGGGTACGCCGCCGCCCCCTCCGCCTGGACCCCGATCAGCTTCACGTCGGGCCGCAGCGCCTTCACCGCCACCGCGATGCCCGCGACGAGACCGCCACCGCCGACCCCGACGACGATCGTCCGCACCTCCGGGCACTGCTCGAGGATCTCCAGCCCCACCGTGCCCTGCCCGGCGATGATGTCCGGGTGGTCGAAGGGATGGATGAAGACGGCACCGGTCTCGTGCGCGTACTCCTGCGCCGCGGCCAGGGTCTCGTCGACGACATGGCCATGCAGCCTCACATCGGCGCCGTAGTCACGGGTCGCGGCGACCTTCGGCAGCGGAGCCCCCTTCGGCATGAAGACCGTGGAGTGCACACCGAGCAGCGAGGAGGCGAGCGCGACGCCCTGCGCGTGGTTGCCCGCCGACGCCGCGACGACGCCTGCCGCCCGCTCCTCGGGTCGCAGCCCCGAGATCCGCACGTAGGCGCCGCGCAGTTTGAACGACCCCGTCCGCTGGAGGTTCTCGCACTTCAGGTGTACCGGGGCCCCGACCAGGCCCGACAGGTGACGACTGCCTTCCATCGGTGTCAGCCGCGCGACGCCGGAGAGCATCTTCTGGGCACCCCGCACGTCGTCGAGGATGACCGGGTGAAAGGGGCCAGTGGTACGGAAGCTCATGACAGCAAGTCTCGCAGCTCAGCGGCGTGACGGCGGCCCCGGGAAGCCGGGCGTCCACAGGTTTCCCCAGGGCCGGTACGCGCCCGCCCGGCTGCGCGTACTCTGTCCCCCACCAACCGACCACCGCACGAGAGAGCCCCCCGTAGCCATGCCCACATCTCAGGACATGACGACTGATCTTGACGCCGGTCTCCTCGATGCCCTCCAGCACCAGGTGGCCGTCTTCGCGCGCAGAGCCGAGCAGACGCGACTGGGCGGCGTCGGCCAGGTCCGCAACTCGATGGACCGCGCCGCCTATCTCCTGCTCAACCGGCTCGACCAGGAAGGCCCGATGGGCGTCAAGGCCCTCGCGGCGGGCATGGGCATCGACTCCTCGACCGTCACCCGCCAGGTCGCGCCGCTCGTCGACACCGGCCTGGTGAAGCGCACGTCCCACCCGGAGGACGGCCGCGCCGTCGTGCTGCAGCTGTCTCCCCGCGGCCTGGCCCGCCTGGAGGAGGTCCGCTCCTCGCGCCGCGAACTCATGGCCCAGGTGACCGGCGGCTGGACGCCGGAGGAGCGGGAATCGTTCTGCACCTTGCTCACCCGTTTCAACTCGGCGCTCTCCGCCCGGCAGGCCGGGCTGCCCGCCGAGGCGACGGAGGCGTCCCCGACCTCTTGACCGGGACCGCCGCCTGCCCTGATATGAGGACGTGCGCGAGAGCCGGGAGTCCACGCTCGCCGGCCGCCGCGCCCGCGAGTTCGAGGCATTCGTCGCGGGCGCCGGTGGCCGGCTGCTGCACGTCGCGGCCCTGCTGACCGCCGAGCCCTCCGGCCGGTGCCCCCGGGCGCAGCGGCTGCTGCTCGGCGCTCTGGCCCACATGTACGCGGAGTGGGACCGGCTGCGGGACGAGGATCCGTACGACCGCACCCGCCAGGAACTCGTCACCCGCTTCGCACGCGGCGCCTGGCGCCTGCACCGGCGCTCCCGCGTCTGGGACACCGGCGCGGAGCGCGGGGTGCTCGCCCGGCTCGGTCCGCAGGAGCGACTCGTCGTGGTGCTGCGGCTGCACGAGGGAGTGCCCGAGGAACAGACGGCCGCGCTGCTGGGACTGCCGGTGGAGCGGGTCAGGACGATCGGCACCCGCGCGGTGTCCCTGCTGCGCAGCAGCCGCCCGCCGCGGCTGCGCGCACCGAGCTGGGCCGGCGACCGGGCGGACGCCCGATGAGCCGCCCGGGACGCAAGGAGGAGGAGGTACGGCGGATGCTGGACGCGCCGCACCCGCGCGTACCGGCCGATCTGCACGTCCGCGCGGCACGCCGCGGCGCCCGGCTGCGCCGCCGGCGCCGCACGCTCCACCACGTGGGGTGCGTGCTGCTGCTGGTGGCGGCGATCGCCTTCACGATGTGGGCGGTGGCCGTCGAGCCGTGGGGCGTACCGCCCTCGGCGACGACCCCGGAGATCGACGGGTGGTGAGGACCGCGCCGTCCGGATCTATCCTGGAACCAGCGGCGCAACGCCTCAGCACCAGGAGGTCGCCATGACCAGGAAAGTTGCCGACTGCCGCAAGTTCCCGAGCGAGACGGAATGCACGCTCACCATCTCGGGCGAGGAGGACGAGGTCCTGCGAGCCGCCACCGATCACGCCGTCTCCGTCCACGGTCACACCGAGTCGCCCGAACTCCGCGAGCAGATACGCGGAATGCTCGAGGACGAGAAGGTCAGCGCCTGACCCGCAGTCAGATCGCTCGCGCCGCGGGCCGGATCACGCACACGAAAGGCCGACCGGGCACACGGGCCCTGCCGGGCGCACGAGTCGGGACGTTCACCGCCGGCCGCGCGGCGAGCCGCGTGCCCGGAAGCGCGGGGAGCACATGTCTCCAGGACGCCCCGGCCGGACCCGCGGCCCGTCCGTCACCGGCCCAGTGCCTGCTGGAGGTCGGCCAGCAGATCGTCCGCCGACTCGATGCCCACCGACAACCGCACCAGGTCCGCCGGGACCTCCAGCGCGGAGCCGGCGACGCTGGCGTGCGTCATCCTGCCCGGGTGCTCGATCAGCGACTCGACACCGCCCAGGGACTCACCCAGGGTGAACAGCCGGGCACGGTTGCAGACCTCGACGGCCGCCTCCTCGCCGCCCTGGACCTGGAACGAGACCATCCCGCCGAAGTTCTTCATCTGCTTCGCCGCGACCTCGTGCCCCGGGTGCTCCTCCAGCCCCGGGTACAGCACCCGCGTCACCCTCGGGTGGCCGCTGAGCATCTCCGCGACCCGCGCCGCGTTCTCGCTGTGGCGGTCCATGCGCACCGCGAGCGTCTTGATGCCCCGCAGCACGATCCACGAGTCGAAGGGCCCGGCCACCGCGCCCATCGCGTTCTGGTGGTACGCCAGTTCCTCGGCGAGACCGGCGTCGGCCGTGACCAGCGCCCCGCCGACCACGTCCGAGTGACCGCCCATGTACTTGGTGAGCGAGTGCACGACCACGTCCGCACCGAGCGCGAGGGGCTGCTGCAGGTACGGGCTGGCGAAGGTGTTGTCCACGACGAGCTTCGCCCCGGCCGTGCGGGCGATGTCCGCGACGGCGGCGATGTCGGTGATGCCGAGCAGCGGGTTGGACGGGGTCTCGACCCAGATCACCTTCGTACGGTCGGTGAGGGCGGCCCGCACCGACGCGAGGTCGGAGGTGTCCGCCACCGAGTACTCCACGCCCCAGCGCTGCACCACCTTGGCGAACAGCCGGAACGTTCCGCCGTAGGCGTCGTTCGGGATCACCACGTGGTCGCCGGGCACCAGCAGCGTGCGCAGCAGGCAGTCCTCGGCGGCGAGCCCGGAGGCGAACGCCAGGCCACGGCTGCCGCCCTCCAGAGCCGCGAGGTTCTCCTCCAGCGCGGTACGGGTCGGGTTGGCGCTGCGGCTGTACTCGTAACCGCCCCGCAGCCCGCCCACACCGTCCTGCTTGTAGGTGGACACCTGGTAGATCGGCGGGACGACCGCGCCGGTCAGCGGGTCGGCGGTGTTGCCCGCGTGGATGGCGAGGGTCTCGAAACTGTGGTGGTCGCTCATGCGACCCGAGGGTAGTCCCCCGTCGGGTCCCCGAGGGCTCCCCGGCCGGTTCCCATCGCTCGGCCGTCCGGGACAATGGCCCCATGGAGATTCTCTGGTTCCTGATCGCGCTGGGTCTGCTGGCCGCCGCGATCGGCCCGTTCGTGATGCGCCGCCGCCACGCCGTACGACAGGTCGCCCCCGGTTCACCGGACGCCGCCGACCCCGCCGCCTACGGATTCGTGCGCCAGGAGGAACTCGACCTGCGGCTGCCCGGGCCCGACCAGGATCTCCTCGACGTACTCGACCTGGTGCAGCGCACCCAGGACTGGCGGGCCGCGTCCCAGCTCCTCGCGGGCACCGAGAAGGAGGGCGAGCGGCGCTGGCAGCGGGTGCAGGCGTTCGCGGGCGCCGCTTCGCTGGAGCTCCGGCACCAGCCCGGGACCGGCGGATCGTGGCTGCGCGCCTGGCGCGCGGAGTCGCCGAAGGACGCGGGCGGCGCCGCCGTTCACGCGGAGTTCCTGGTGCAGCAGGCCTGGCGGTCCTCCGGCGGAGCCGGTAGCGACGACTTCCGGATCATCCTGGAGGAGGCCCGCTCGGTGTGCGGGGAGGCCGCCCTGCTCGCGCCGGGCGACCCCGTCCCGTACATCACCGAGCTGGCCGTGGCCCGAGGGCTCGGCTACTCCCACGAGCAGTTCGACCAGGTGTGGGCCAAGGTGATCGACCGCGCGCCCGCGCACATGGGTGCCCACCTCGCCGCCCTGCACTACTGGTGCGAGAAGTGGCACGGCTCACGGGAGGAGGCCGACCACTTCGCGACCACCGCGGCCGCCCGCGCCCCCCAGGGCTCGCTGCTGTCCGCCCTGCCGCTGTTCGCCGTGTTCGAGCACCTGCCCGAGGTCAACCTGGTCTCCGGCTTCTACCAGAGCGCGGTCGTCACCAAGGCCGTGGAAGGCGCTCTGCACGCCGCGCACCACGCGCCGGCGAACGACCCGGTCCTCCCGCACGTCCGCCATCTGCTGATCTTCTTCCTGGTCAGGTCCGAGCGCTGGGCCGAGGCCATGCACCAGCTGGTCCACGTCGACGGCCACGTCGGCGCGCTGCCCTGGACCCACGGCAGCGACCCGGCCGGTGAGTACACGGTCTACCGGGCACTCGCGGTCGCGGGCTACGAGGCGAACGGCGGCAGCCCCGCGACGCTGCCGCACTGACGGCACGGAGCTGCCACACGGCCGCCCACTCCGGGCCCGCGGGGGAATCCCGCGGGCCCGGAGTGCGTTCTGACGGGTGCAACCACTCCCGGAGGAGATTCGCATGTTCCTGAACCGCCGCGTCCCTGAGCTGCCCAACCCGGCCCAGGCCCTGCGCGGTCGCGAAACCCCCGAGTTCGACGTCCCCGCCCGCCACACCGTCCTCGGCAACCCGCTCCTCGGCCCCTACCCCGAGGACCTGGCGGTCGCCGACTTCGGTCTGGGCTGCTTCTGGGGCGCCGAGCGCACGTTCTGGCGGACCGGGGGCGTGTGGACCACACTCGTCGGCTACCAGGGCGGCTACACCCCGAACCCGACGTACGAAGAGGTCTGTTCGGGCCTCACCGGCCACACCGAGGCCGTCCGCGTCGTGTACGACCCGTCGGTCGTCTCCTACGAGCAGCTGCTGAAGATCTTCTGGGAGGCCCACGACCCGACCCAGGGCTTCCGCCAGGGCAACGACGTGGGCACCCAGTACCGCTCGGCGATCCACACCCACACACCGGCCCAGACCGAGGCCGCGGAGGCATCCCGCGTCGCGTACCAGAAGGTGCTGACGGGCGCGGGCCACGGCACGATCACGACGGAGATCCTGCCCGCGGAGGGCCGGGCCTTCTACCCGGCCGAGGGATACCACCAGCAGTACCTCGACAGGAACCCGGCGGGCTACTGCGGTATCGGAGGGACGGGTGTCGAGCTGGGTGACCCCTTCGAGGCGAACCGGGGACGGTCATGCCCGACTGGCCTCGCCTCGGCGCCTCCAGCTGACGAATGACCTGACCAGCAAGGAGCAACGAGCCAAGGCGGCCGTACGATCACGGCCGTGATCCGACCAGTCTCCGGGGCACCCTCGGCACGGCACCTCATCTGCTCCCTGGCAGCCGTGATCCTGACAACCGTCGGCTGGTACGCCGCACAGCCTGTCCACACGGACTGCGTGTACTTCGGTGGGCCGGACTACTCCTACGACGACGCGGTTGCCGACGGGCAGTGCCCGGCTCCCCAAACGCGCTGGGAGACCTGGATCAGCTAGTACCCAGCCATAGTTGTGGATCTTTCATGGTGTGGCCGTGCGGCGCGGTAGTGGCATGTGCGGGCCCGGCTTCGTGCCGACGGCGCCATAGGGACCCGTGCAGACGATGTTCGCGTTGGTTGTCGGGCGGCGCTGTGGGGTGGCGAACAGTCGCTGGATCTCGTTGCAGGTGAGTGCGATCAGCCCGTCGGGGACGGGGTGGTCGCGGTGCTCGCGGGCGCGGGCGACGGCGAGGAAGGGCCCCGCTCCAGCGGTTCATCACCCAGTGGGCCGTCTACGTCCGCATCCGGCGCCGGCCCGGCCTCGCCGCAGACCTCCGCCGGTGGGAGGACATGGCCGAGACGGGCGACGCGGCTCAGGTGCGACGGGCGGCCGCCGGGATCGGGCGGCTCCCGGACGACGCCCACACGGCTGTCGGTCTCCCGGCTCGGTGAGCGGGCGGAGGTTCTGGAGCAGTCGGGAGCGCCACCGCCTGGTGGACGCGGTCCCGGAAACGATCGCCTCGTCACGGCCGCCGGACTCGGGTGCGCCGTCTCACGGCGTCGCCGAGGTGCACGGGGCTGGGCGGCAGTCGGGTCCGGCGCCGTCAGACGTGGCCCTGCGCCGGTAGCTCCAGGCGGAGTTCGTAGCCGCCGTCCGCCGTCGGGCCGGAATCGACCGTGCCGCCCAGCAGCTCGGCGCGCTGGCGCAGGCTGACGAGGCCGTAGTGGGCGCTTGGGAGGGGCAGGGCGGGTCGGGTCGGGGCCGTGTTGGTGACCGTGACGCGGACCGCGCCGCCGTCGCGCCGCACGCAGACCGTGGCCGAGGCGCCGGGCGCGTGCTTGCGGACGTTGGTCAGGGCCTCCTGGACGGTGCGGTAGACGGCGCGCTGGACGGTCGGCGGCAGCCCGTCGGGTCCGCTCTCGGCTGCCCGAGGGCCGGTGTGCAGTTCGGCCTGGATGCCGCTGCCGTCCACGAGCCGCTGGAGGTCCGCCATGGACGGCTGGGGGGTGAGTTCGGCGGGTCGCCCGCCGGAGGCCCGCAGGACGCCGACCATGTGGCGCAGTTCGTCCAGGGTCTGCACGCTCAGTCGCCTGATCGTCGCCGCCGCGTCCCTGACCTCGGGGTCGCGGGTGCCGACCTGGAGCGCTCCGGCCCGTACGGCGATCAGGCTGACCTGGTGGGAGACCACGTCGTGCATCTCGCGGGCGAGCTGGGCGCGCTCCTTGGCCAGGACGGTCTGGGTGGTCAGCAGCCGCTCGTGGTCCCGCGCCTCGGAGATCTCCGCCAGCCGCAGCGAGAGATCGCGCCGGGTCTGGACGAGCTGGCCCAGGAAGACGGGCGCGGCAGCCGTGGCGGCGGTGTAGCCGAGGGTGATCAGGGTGGCGGTCTTCGTTAGGTCGAGATCCGGTGACGGCAGCGAGGTCATGTCGCTGACCGTGAAGGCCAGCGCGCAGCCGACGAGCAGGATCCGTCGGCGGGACAGCGAGGCGAGGGTGTAGAGGGCGGCCAGCCCGGCGAAGATCGCGTCGTTCAGGGCGACGGCGGGCAGCGTGATCAGGAAGACGAGCAGCGGCACCCGGCGCCGCAGCGCGAGGGCGAGAGCGGCGACCAGGGCGAAGCCCAGGCGCAGCGGCTCGGCGGCGGTGACGTTGACCCAGACGTCGAGCAGTGCCACCCCGACCAGCACGGCGTCCATCACGGGAGGAGGCACGCGGCGGGAGGTCATGGCGCTTCCTGGTCCCGGGGCGGCCTGAGCAGACCGGCCCGCTCCGCGAGAAGGGCGGCCTGGACCCGGCCGGCCACTTCGAGTTTGGTGAGGATGGCGCTGACGTGGTCCTTCACCGTGCCGGTGCCCAGGTGCATCCGGGCGGCGATGTCGGCGTTGGAGAGCCCCTCGGCGATCAGCACGAGTACGGCGCGCTCCCGGTCGCTCAGCCGGCCGATGCCGCGTACGGCCGCCTCCTCGGGGCCCGCGTCGAGATAGCCCTCCACGACGGTCCTGGTGACCTTGGACGACAGGACGGTTCCGCCGTCGGCGAGGGTCCGCACCAGGAACGGCAGTCCCTCGGGGTCGGTGTCCTTGAGCAGGAAGCCGGCGGCACCCGCCCGCAGTGCCGTCGCCACGTACTCGTCCATGTCGAACGTCGTGAGCATGGCGACGACCGGAGGGTGCGGCAGGCGGCGGAGGCCGCCGAGGACGGTGAGTCCGTCCACGTCCGGCATCCGGATGTCCAGCAGTACGACGTCGGGGCGGGACTCCTCGGCGGTCCGGACCGCTTCGGCGCCGGGGACCGCGGCCACGACCTCGATGTCGTCGGCCGCGTCGAGGATGTGCTGGAAGCCCGTGCGGATCAGGGCTTCGTCGTCGACCACCATTACCCGGATCACGCGTGCTCCGCTCGCCATGCCCCGTGGGACCACTGTCCGATTCGTACCATGGCGGGCGGTGAGCCGCGCGGGTGAGCGGGGTGGGACAGCCCCGTCCGGGGCCGGTGGCAGGCCGCCGTTCTCCGGCCCCGGCCCGCTGACGAGGGCGGCCTCCCGTGCCCGCGACGGGAACTCGGGGCGGGCCGCCCGTGCCGACGCCCGGCTGAGCAGTTCCGTCACACCGGACGGCGCTGTCCCGCAGCCTCCTGCGCTTGGCGCAGCTCCGCCGCGGTGGCCGCCGCCTCGTATCCGTCCGGTACGCCTTCGACGAGCAGGACGTCGCCGGGGACGTGGCGGGTGCGCAGCGGGAGCAGGGCCCGGTAGTCCGGGGAGGCGTACCACTCCCGAGCGGCCTGCAGGGTGGGGAAGGCGATGATGACGAGCGCTCCGGGCCACTCGCCTTCGAGGACGTCGCGTTCCGGGGCGCCGTGTACGAGGAAGCGGCCGTCGAAGGGGTCGAGGGTGGACTGGATGCGCTCCATGTAGGTCAGGACCTCGTCGTCGAGACGGGCTGCGGGGAAGAGGTTGCCGATCGCGTAGGCGCTCATGTCCCGATCGTGCCCCGGACCGGCGGCCCGGTCGATTACCTCCGGGGTCATGTGACCGGGGGCGGCTGCGGGGTCATACGGGGGCGACCGGCTTCACGGCAAGTGGCCGAGGGGACGCACCGGCCCCCGGGGGCGGGCTGGCGCCTTCCCGGGGCGCGCCGCCGCCCACGAGCCCACGCGGCGCCGAGCCGTACGCCCCACGCACGGGGACCCCCCGGGTTCGTGCCTCAGATCGTGGCGGCGTCGATCACGAACCGGTAGCGCACGTCGCTGCGCAGCACCCGCTCGTACGCCTCGTTGATCTGGTCCGCGCGGATCAGCTCGGTCTCGGCGCCGAGGCCGTGCTCGGCGCAGAAGTCGAGCATCTCCTGGGTCTCCGGGATGGCGCCGATCGCGGAACCGGCGAGGGCCCTGCGGCCGCCGATCAGGGAGAAGAGCTTCAGCGACACGGGCTCCTCGGGGGCACCCACGTTCACCATCGCGCCGTCCGTCTTCAGCATGCCCAGGAACCCGTCCAGGGGCAGCGGCGCGGAGACGGTGTTGACGATCAGGTCGAGGGTGCCTGCGAGGGCCTCGAAAGGCTTCTCCGGCGACCGCCGAGCGCGGGACGTACGGCGGCCGCTGAGCAGCCGTGGTTCAGGCCGTTGGTTCCGGCCGTGGCGCCCGTCCGCGGAACGGCCCTCGCACGGCCCTCGCACGGCCGTCGAACCCGCCGGGCCGGCACGGCTGCGGTACGGCCGCCCGCGGGGGGCGTGGCGCGGTCGGACGCGCCGGCCGGAACACACGGATACGCGTAGGAGCGGTGCGGCGTCCGACGTCGTGACACGTACGACCGGCAGGTACTGCCCGACGCGTACGAGCACGAGCACGAGTACGACGAAGGCGGTGGCCCCGGTGCGATCCGGGTGCCACCGCCTTCGTGCGGCAGGTTCGGTGGACGAGCGGCTGGTCCGCCCGGGCGGGCCGACGGGCCCGTCGCGGGATCAGACCGCCGAGCCGGCCTTCCAGTCCGCCCAGCTCATGTTCCAGCCGTTGAGGCCGTTGTCGGGCTGGATCGTCTTGTCCTTGGAGTTCTTGACGACCACGACGTCACCGACGATCGAGTTGTCGTAGAACCAGGCCGCGGGCTGCTTCGGGTCGCCGGCACCCTTGACGTCGTTCAGGCCCACGCAGCCGTGGCTGGTGTTGGCGCTGCCGAAGATCGAGTCGGCGCCCCAGTAGTTGCCGTGGATGAACGTGCCGGAGGTGGACAGTCGCATGGCGTGCGGAACGTCCTTGATGTCGTACTCGCCCTTGCCGTCGTCGTCCGTGAAGCCGACCGTGGCCCCGTTCATCCGGGTCTCCTTGAACTTCTCCGAGATGACCATCTGGCCGTTGTAGGTCGGGTTCTCGGGCGAGCCGGCGGAGATCGGGATGGTCTTGATGGTCTTGCCGTCCTGGGTGACCGTCATGGTCTTGGCGGAAGCGTCCACGGTGGAGACCTGGTTGCGCCCGATGGTGAAAGTCACTGTCTTCTGCTGGACGCCGAAGACGCCGTCGGCGCCCTCCACGCCGTCCAGGTTCAGCTTCAGCGTGACGGTGGAACCCTCCTGCCAGTAGTCGTCCGGGCGGAAGTCCAGCCGCTGGGAGTTGAACCAGTGGCCGACGACCTCCTGGCCACTGCTGGAGGAGACGGTGATGCCGGACTGCACGGCCTTGCGGTCCGTGATCGCCTTGTTGAAGTTGATCGAGACCGGCATGCCGACGCCTACGGTGGAGCCGTCCTCGGGCGTGAAGTTGCCGATGAAGCTGTTGTCGGGCGAGACCGTGGTGAACGAGGAGTTCTCGTGCGCCTCGCGGCCCTTCCCGTCCTTGGCGGACGCCGTGATCTTGTAGACGGTGGCGCGCTCCAGCTGCCCGTTGGGCTTCCAGCTCTTGCGGTCGCTGCTGAGCGTGCCCTCGACGGCCTTGCCCTCGCCCGTGGTCATGGTGACCTCGGTGAGCGTGCCCTCGCTGACGGTGACCTTGGCGTCGTTGTTGATGCTCGCGTTGGTCGCGCCGTTCTTGGGCGAGATGACTATTCGGGCGTCCGAGGCGTCCTTGGCGGCCGCCTCGTCCACCTGCTCCTGCGACTTCTTCGAGCTCTCGGCACCGGGGCCGTCGGCATCGGCGCTGCTGCAGCCCGTGAGTACCAGTACGCCGCCGAGCAGGGCGGACACGGCCAGACGTCCGCGCCGCTTGCTGTCCGTCATCACACGCTTCTCCATCGTCACCGATTTACCTGCGATCTCTATCAAGAAGACCCAAAACGCCGCGCCCGGTTCCAGTCCTGGCGGATTTTGTGGGCAACACCACTTATCGACGCACCCGAGGGCGCGCCGGTTGCGGTTGCGCGCCCTCCTGTTTCGGGTTCCGGCGATCCTTCACGACTTTCCTGTGGACCCGCACGGCGGGGACGGGCCCCGGTTCGCCGCCCGCGGCGCCCGGGGCCCGGTCGGTCCGTCCGGCTCCCGTCATGTCACGGGCGCCCCGCGCGGTCCGCCCCGTCGTCCTGCCCGTCCCCGTCCGTCTCCCCATCTTCCTCGTCGATATCCCAGCCGTCGGCGTCGGGGTCGTAGTCGATCTGCTCACAGCTCCACGACGCCTGGGCGAGTTCGACGCCGGGAACGTCGCCGATCAGGTCGAACGGGTCGACGAGGTACGCGAGGGCCTCCGCGGAGTCCTCGCTCACGGACGAGGAGGCGTGCGCACGCTCCTCGTCCGGCATGAGTTCGTCCGCCTCGATGCGGTCGAGGGCCGCCCCGGCGAGCTCTTCCGGTTCGGCCACCTCCAGCACCAATTCGACGTGTAGCCGCACATAGCGTGATGTCTCAGAAGAGGTCATACGACGGAGACTAGAGCGCGGGGCCTCCCGACTTTCCTGCGACCCGCTGCTTTCATTAGCATCGCTGGAGCATCACCTCACGCGGTCAATTCGCCGCTGTCACAAGGGGGATCGTTTCCCGTGCCCGTCGCTCGTCGTCCGCTGCTGACCGCCGCCGCGGCCGGTTCCCTGCTCTGCGCGCTGTGGTTCGTGCCCTCGGCGAACGCCACGGCGGACGGTGAGCAGGGGTCCCCGGACCGGGGCCGGTCCGGGGATTCCGCTTCTGCCGTCGCCTACGGCAGCCGGGACACGGCCCCGACGCCGGGCACGGTCGGCGCCGGGGGCGCCGGGGCCTCGGACGGTGTCACGGCGGGCGCCGAGGACCCGCAGGGCGGCGCGCAGGGGCTGTCGCTGGCGGACACCGGAAGCGTGGACACGACGCCGTATCTCGTCGGGGGCACGCTCTTCCTCGGGGTCGGTGCCGGGTTCGTGAGCTATGCCGCACGCAGGAGCGGCGGCCGGCTGGTCTGACCCGCCACGGCGGGTCGGGGTCCGGCGCGGACGGGAGGAGCGGTCGGCAAGGTCGGCCTCCCCGTGAACGCGATAGCGGTCGGCCCACGGCTGGGCCCTGGTCGGCGAGACCTGGAAACGCTCGGCGGCCCGCCGCAGTGGCCTGCCGTCCTCGACCACGCAGCGGGCCAGGCGCAGTCGTCCGGTCTCGGTCAGGGGCGCGGATTGCGGTGGGGCTTGAGGGCCTTCCGATGGTCGGTGCAGATGTCGCGGTCCACACCGAACCAGAAGGCCCTCACCCGTTCAGGATCCCCCGGCCGAGACCTGGCTCACCCGTCCACAGCCTCCCGGGACAGATCGCCTAGGCCAGTGGACCGGTCACCGACTCCACGGCCCCGATCAGCCGCCCGTCCCGGACGAACGCCTCGGCGGCTGCCAGGTCCGGGGCGAGGAAACGATCCGGCCCGGGTCCGTCCACGCCCGCCGCACGCAGGGCCGCGATGGCCGCCTGGCTCGCGGGCGCCGGAGTGAGACCGCGGCGGAGTTCGATCGCGCGGGTCGCCGCGTACAACTCGACGGCGATGATCCGGGCCAGGTTGTCGACGGCCGTGCGCAGCTTGCGCGCGGCCGACCAGCCCATGGAGACGTGGTCCTCCTGCATCGCGGAGGAGGGGATCGAGTCGGCGGAGGCCGGGACGGCGAGCCGCTTCATCTCGCTGACGAGCGCCGCCTGTGTGTACTGGGCGATCATCAGGCCCGAGTCCACGCCCGCGTCGTCGGCGAGGAAGGGCGGCAGGCCGTGCGAGCGGTTCTTGTCCAGCAGCCGGTCGGTGCGGCGCTCGGCGATGGAGCCGAGATCGGCGGCGGCGACGGCGAGGAAGTCGAGCACGTATGCGACGGGCGCGCCGTGGAAGTTGCCGTTGGACTCGACCCTGCCCGCCCCGGAGCCCCCGCCGGGCAGCACCACCGGATTGTCGATGGCGGCGGCGAGTTCGCGGTCGGCGACCAGGGCGGCGTGGGCGATGGTGTCCCGCCCGGCACCGGCGACCTGCGGTGCGCAGCGCACCGAGTAGGCGTCCTGGACGCGAGGGGCCTCTTCCTCCTGGAAGTGGCCGGTCAGCTCGGAACCCTTGAGCACGGCGCTCATGTTGGCGGCCGCGGCGGCCTGGCCCGGGTGGGGGCGGATGGCGTGCAGTTCGGGCGCGAGGACCTTGTCCGTACCGAGCAGGCCCTCCAGCGTGAGGGCGGCGGTGATGTCTGCGGAGGTGTAGAGCCTGCGCAGATCGGCGAGAGCCATGATCAGCATGCCGAGCATGCCGTCGGTGCCGTTGAGGAGGGCGAGGCCCTCCTTCTCGTGCAGTTCGACGGGCTCGATGCCGTGGGCGGCGAGGAGTTCGCCGGCGGGGCGGACGGTGCCGTCGGGGCCTTCCGCGTCCCCCTCCCCCATCAGCGTCAGCGCACAGTGCGACAGCGGCGCGAGGTCTCCGGAGCAGCCGAGGGAGCCGTACTCGTGCACGACCGGCGTGATCCCTGCGTTCAGGACGTCGACCATGGTCTGTGCGACCTCGGGGCGTACGCCGGTGTGCCCGGAGGCCACGGTCTTCAGCCGCAGGAACATCAGGGCGCGGACGACCTCGCGCTCGACGCGCGGGCCCATACCGGCGGCGTGCGAGCGGACGATGTTGCGCTGCAGCTGGGTCCGCAGGTCGTGACCGATGTGCCGGGTGGCCAGGGCGCCGAACCCGGTCGAGACCCCGTACACCGGCTCGGGCTTCGCGGCCAGGGCGTCCACGATCGCGCGCGCTCCGGCGAGCGCGGAGAGCGCGTCGTCGGAGAGCTCGGTCCTGGCGTTGCCGCGGGCCACGGCGATGACGTCTTCGGCGGTGGTCCCGGACGTCCCCACCACGACAGTGTGCATATCCATATTCAGCACCCTACGGATTGAATCCCTCTCTGTCACGGGGTGGGCGGCCGGGACCGGTGACGGCCCGCGAACGACTGCCCGGACGCGCCGGCGGCCGACCCGGGACGCGGCGCGGACCCGGACAGCCCGGGGCCCGACCGCCGTGGAAGCGCACCCGGAACGGGCCCCCGGCAGCCCCGCGAGCCCCGCCGGATCGACCGCCCCGGCAGGCGCGGCACGGAAGGGCGCACCGCGGAAGAACCCCACGACAGCGTGCACCGCGACCGCGGCTCAGTGGCGGGCGTCCCGGAAACGGCGGCGGTCCTGCGTCGACGGCGGCGGGGTGTCCGCCAGCGGGAGCACCGAGTCGTCCCGGCCCGCGACCACCGGCCCCGTCGCCCGGGCGGCCTTCGCACGGTACTGCGCGGCGTCCGCGAGCCGGAACAGCCGGCGGGCGGAGCGGACCGCTCCGATCGGGTCGCCGGTGGACGCGACGCCGCACGCAACCCCCTCCCCCAGTTGCAGCTCACCGGCCCGCTCGCAGAGTTCCTCGGCGACCTTCACGACGTCGTCGGCGGACGGGCCCGCCGTGAGGAGACAGAACTCGTCGCCGCCGAGCCGGGCGGCCAGCGCTCCCGGCAGCATCGCACCGCACAGCGACAGCACCGATCCGAAGCGTTCCAGCAGCCGGTCGCCGGCCGCGTGGCCATGGGTGTCGTTGACCCGCTTGAGGCCGTTGAGGTCACACACCACCAGCGAGATCACGGACCCGTCCACCCGGTGCCGCTCCAGCACCTCGTCCAGCCTGACGTCGACGGCCCGCCGGTTCGCGAGCCCGGTCAGCGGATCGGTGAACGCGAGCCTGCGGACCTCCTCCAGCCGTTCCTGCTGCGCGATCCCGGCCGCAACGACCTGGGCGAGCACGGTCGCGAAGTCCGCGTCGTCCCGGTCGAACACGGCCTCCCCCGCCGGACGGGCGACGTACAGCTCGCCCCAGGCCCGGCCGTGCAGCACGATCGGCGCGACGACGCAGCAGCCGCGCCCGCGCTGTCGCAGCGCGTCGACCCGCTGGTGGCTGTAGCCGTGTTCGCCCTCCGCCGGGCCGTCCGCCGTCTCCACCCAGGCGCGCGGGGCACCGCCCCCCGCCCACTGCTCGTGCAGGAACTCGGTGATCTCGGGGAAACGGTGCACCGGATAGGTCTCGCCGTCCGGGAACTCCTCCTCGTCCGGGGCGCGGGCCCCCGCGTTCACGAGCACCTTCAGGCGCCCCCGGTCCCGCTCCCAGACGGAGAGCGCGGCGAAACTCCCCCTCAGCGCGTCGCACGCGGCCGCAGCCGCGCCGCGCCACAGCTCCCGCGGAGTGCGTGCGGCCGCCATCGCCTGTGCCAGCGCCACGACGGCTCGCAGCCGGACATCCTCACCCATTACCCCAGCTTAGGGATTTTCGTACGGGTTTCACTCGCCGGGCCACTCCGGCTTCCGCTTCTCGTTGAACGCCGCGACACCCTCGGCGCGGTCGCCGGAGAACGCCACCGAACGCCATGCCGCGTCCTCGACGTCGAGCCCCGCCCGCAGGTCGAGCCCGTGGCCGAGCCGCAGCGCCCGCTTCGCGGCCCGCAGGCCGACCGGGGAGTTGGCGGCCATGCGGGCCGCCAGGGCAAGGGCGGCGGGACGGGCATCGTCGGCGAGCTCGTCGACCAGCCCCAACTCCCGGGCCTCGGCGGCCTCCACGCGCCGCGCCGTGAACACCAGCTCGGCCGCCCGCGCCGCGCCGACGCGCCGCGGCAGCAGCTGCGTACCGCCGCCGCCGGGAATCACACCGACGGACACCTCGGGCAGGCCGACGACGGCCGTCGCGTCGGCCACGATCACATCGCAGGAGAGTGCCAGCTCGAACCCGCCGCCCAGTGCGAAGCCGTGCACCGCCGCGATCGTGGGCATCGGCAGTTCCAGCACGCCGGTGTACGCGGCGCGGGCGGTCGGGCGCTGCCGGACCAACTCGGCGTCCGTGAGGGAGTTGCGCTCCTTGAGATCGGCACCGACACAGAAGGCCCGGTCGTTCGACGAGGTCACCACGGCCACCCGGACCGACCGGTCCGCCGCCAGCGCGTGACAGGCCGCTGCGATGGAGCCGGCCATCTCCGTGGAGACCGCGTTCATGGCCTTGGGCCGGTCGAGCACCAGCTCTGCGACACGCCCGCCCTCGTGGCGGCGTACGGCGACGAACTCCCCGAAGCGCTGCTCGGACACACTTTCGGAGCCGACCTCGGAGCTGATCTCGGACATGATCGACGACCTCCCGGTTAACGATAGTTCACCGGCAGGAGATCCTAGTGCCGCATCAGGCGACGTTCGCCCCGTCGCGACGGGGCGAACGTCCCGCCGGCTCTGTCCGCGAGAACGGGCAGCGGATGTACACCGGTTTGGGAGGCAGCGGCCACCCGAGAGGGAATCGAAATGTTCACGGGTTTCGACAGCAGCACTGGCACGGAGAGGTTGCCGCTGGGTGCGATGGCCTGCACGGTACTGCGGACTCACCGCCCATCCGGCACGTCCTGCGTCACCGCGGACGTACGCGCCCCCAACTGTCCGCATAAACGGATGGCCGGGGGCGAGAGTGACGCGGCAGGATGCTTCGCATGACCTTGCCCACCCCCGAGCTGCGCACCGCCCGCCTGCGACTGCGGCCGTTCACCGACGCCGACGCGGCGTCGCTGTACGCGCTGCACAGTAGCGCCAACGTGCTGCGCTACTGGGACTCCCCACCTTGGACCGAACCGGCCCGCGCCCAGCGCTTCATCGCGACCTGCCGGACGATCGAGGAGGAAGGCACGGGAGCGCGGGTGGCCGTCGACCGCGTCTGCGACGGCGCGTTTATCGGCTGGTGCGGCCTGACCAGCTGGAACCCGGACTTCCGCAGTGCGTCCCTGGGCTACGCCTTCGACGCCGCCGCGTGGGGCCACGGCTACGCCACGGAGACCGCGCACGCCGTCCTGCGGTGGGCGTTCGACACCCTGGACCTGAACCGCGTCCAGGCCGAGACCGACACACGCAACGTGGCGTCCGCCCGGGTCCTGGAGAAGCTCGGCTTCGTCCGCGAAGGCACCCTCCGCGAGGACTGCGTCGTCAACGGCGACGTCTCCGACTCCTGGGTCTTCGGCCTCCTCCGCCGCGAGTGGCCCCCGACGTCTTCGCTCGCCCCACCGATCCCGATCATCCGCACCACTGGAGCATCCGGTAGTTCGTAGGGTCTGCCTGGAGCGGCAACAGGCTCATCGGCGTGCGCGGGTGCTGTCGCTTCTCGTGAACATCGAACACGTCGCGGCCCGGGTGCCTCCCGAAGCACTGAACAACCGCTGCCGAAACCGGTGAACAAGGCCATGCCGCCACTTCCGCTTCCCCTGTCCTGGCCCCGGCTCGGAATCGCCGGTCGGCGTCACGACGGCAAACCAGTCGGGCCGGGCACCGAGTACCCCCCTCGGTGATCTGTCGCCGGACAGGCTCCGGCTAGGGGCGCCGCGTCAACAGCCAGGGCTCCACCACGCCGAGCCCGCGCACCGGCCGCTGCCACATGGGCTGCAGTGCGAAACGGTACGACGGGGGCTCCTCGCCCTCCTTCTCGGCAGCGGCCGCCGCCTCCGCGGCCTCCGCCTCGGACGCGGGCGCGTCGCCGGTACGGGCCAGCTCCTCCGCGAACGCCCCGTCCACCAGGACGGCGTCCTTCGGCGCTATCGAGGTCAGCCGGCTCGCCAGGTTCACCGTCGTACCGAACACATCGCCCATCCGGGTCGTGACCGTCCCGAAGGAGATGCCGACCCGCAGCGCCGGCATGGTCTCGTCGTGCGACAGCGTCTCGATCAGCCGCATCGCGATCTCCGCGGCCGTCCCCGCGTCGTCCCCGGCGAAGAGCACCTCGTCCCCGAGGGTCTTGATCAGCCGACCGCCGTGCGCGGCGACCAGGTCGGCACAGGTCGTCTCGAAGGCCTCGACCAGCTCGCCCAGCTCCTCCTCCTCCAGGCGCCGGGTGAGCCGGGTGAAGCCGACGAGGTCCGCGAAGCCGACCGCGAGCCGCCGGTCGACCATCTCCTCGTCGTCCGCGGCCTGCACGACCCGGCCGGTGGCGGCGGCCAGCTGGCGGCGCCACACGTAGACGAGGAACTCCTCCAGCTCCGGCAGCAGCAGCTCGACCAGTGGATAGGTGACCTCGGTGCGGGTCATCCCCGGCTCGGGGGGCTCGGTGAGGCCCTCGAGGAAGGAGTCGATCTGCCACTCCGCGAGCCGGGCCGTGGTCTGGCCGGTGGACCGCGCCACCTGGACCGCCATCGGCTCGCTCAGCAGCCCGGCCTCGACCAGACCGGCCAGACGGCGCAGCGCGAGCACATCGGCCTCGGTCAGGGCCTTGGCCTGGCCGATGTCGGCGAATCCCATGGCCCGCCAGAAGCGCGACGCCAGGTCCATGGAGACCCCGGCGGTCCTGGCGGCCTGAAAGGGGGTGTAGCGGCGGTCCGCGCCGAGGATCAGTTGTTCCAGCCGGATGGCCAGCGGGTCCTTGGTCGGCTCGGCCGTGTGGTCCACCTCGTGGTGCGGCGTCGGGTGGACGTCCGACGTCTGCCTCCGGCCGGAGCCGCCCCCGGCGGACGCGCCCCCGCCGGAGGGCTCCGTCCCTGGCCCGCTCCCGCCCGGGGAGTCCCCACCGGAAGCGTCCGCGCCGGAGGCGCTGTCGTCGACGGTCACCGGCCGCCTCCTGCCCGTTCCCTGCGCACTGCCCTGCCGATCTGTCGTGCGTGCCGGTCCGCGTACGGCCGCGGGAAGCCCGGCGCGGCCTCAACGATACGGCAGGTGTGCCCTAGCTCACGTCCCGGTGGCGCGGCCCGCCCGGGGTGTCCGGCCGATCACGCCGGACGGCCGCACCCCCGGTCACCGGCCGTTCGGCCGCAGGTGGACGATGTCGCCGGCCCCGATGGGGTGGTCCTTGCCGTCGGGGGTGGTCACCACGAGCCGTCCGTCCCCGTCGATCGCGACCGCCTCGCCGATCAGGCTGCGGTCGCCGGGAAGCTCGGCGCGGACCGTGAGCCCCAGGGTCGAGCAGCCGGCCGCGTACGTCTCCTGCAGCCGCGAGGCATGGGCGTCGCCGTTCGCCGCCCGCCAGATGCCGTACCAGTCCTCGAGCGAGCGCAGCAGCGCCCGAAGCAGGGGGTCGCGGTCGGTGGAGACGGCGTTCGCGAGGGCCAGGGAGCCCGCCCGCGGCACGGGGAGCTCGTCCGCGCGCAGGGTGACGTTGATCCCGATGCCGATGACGACGCCGTCGCCGCCCACGCGCTCGGCGAGGATGCCGCCGGCCTTCCGCTCCTCCCCGGCCACCTTCACCATCAGGTCGTTCGGCCACTTCAGGGCGAAGTCGGCCCCGGCCGCCCTGGCCAGACCCGTCGCCGCGGCGACACCGGTCAGCAGCGGCAGCCACCCCCAGCGGTCCACGGGCACGTCGGGCCTCAGCAGTACGGAGAGGAAGAGTCCGGAGCGCGGGGGCGCAGTCCAGCTGCGGTCGAGACGGCCGCGGCCGGACGTCTGCTCCTCGGCGACGAGCACGGCCCCCTCGCCGAGCTCCGCGGCCCGGGCCGCGAGGTCGGAGTTGGTCGAGCCGGTCGCCTCGACGACGTCGAGCGAGGTCCACAGCCCGCCGGGGCGGATCAGTGCGCGGCGCAGGGCGGCGGCGTTGAGCGGCGGGCGGTCGAGATCGGACCAGCGGCCGCCTGCGGGGCCGCCGGTGAACTCGTCGGACGGACTGCCGGAGGTGTCGTGAGGCGTCATGCCGCACAGCTTGGCCCCATCCGTCCCCGTGACGCGAACCGCGGAGGCGGACCGTGTCGGGCCCTGCGCGCAAGCGCTACGGGGTGTGGCCAACGCCGCACTGCCGAACGGTATCCCCGCCGATACGCTACGAGTCAGTAGCCAGACCTCTCCTTACGTAGCCAACACCCCCGTGACCAGGCAGGGAGCCGCATCCCGATGTCCGAGCCGGCAGAGCACCAAGAGATCGACATCCACACCACCGCTGGCAAGCTCGCGGATTTCCAGCGCCGTGTCCACGAGGCGACACACGCGGGCTCCGAACGCGCGGTCGAGAAGCAGCACGCCAAGGGCAAGCTGACTGCCCGTGAGCGGATCGAACTCCTCCTCGACGAGGGGTCGTTCGTCGAGCTGGACGAGCTCGCACGGCACCGCTCCACCAACTTCGGACTGGAGAAGACCCGCCCGTACGGCGACGGCGTCGTCACCGGCTACGGCACGGTCGACGGCCGGCCGGTGGCCGTGTTCTCGCAGGACTTCACGGTCTTCGGCGGGGCCCTGGGCGAGGTCTTCGGCCAGAAGATCATCAAGGTGATGGACTTCGCGCTGAAGACCGGCTGCCCGGTCATCGGGATCAACGACTCCGGTGGCGCGCGCATCCAGGAGGGTGTCAGCGCGCTGGGCATGTACGGCGAGATCTTCCGCCGCAACACCCACGCGTCCGGGGTGATCCCGCAGATCTCCCTGGTCGTGGGCCCCTGCGCGGGCGGCGCCGTCTACTCGCCCGCGATCACCGACTTCACGGTGATGGTCGACCAGACCTCGCACATGTTCATCACCGGACCGGACGTCATCAAGACGGTCACCGGCGAGGACGTGGGCTTCGAGGAACTGGGCGGCGCCCGCACCCACAACACCACGTCCGGTGTCGCCCACCACATGGCCGGCGACGAGAAGGACGCGATCGAGTACGTCAAGTCGCTGCTGTCGTACCTGCCGTCGAACAACCTGTCCGAGCCGCCGTCCTTCCCGGAGGACGCCTCCCTGGAACTCACCGCGGAGGACCAGGAGCTGGACACGCTGATGCCGGACAGCGCCAACCAGCCCTACGACATGCACACGATCATCGAGCACGTGCTGGACGACGGTGAGTTCCTGGAGACCCAGGCGATGTTCGCCCCGAACATCGTCACCGGCTTCGGACGGGTCGAGGGCTTCCCCGTCGGTATCGTCGCCAACCAGCCGATGCAGTTCGCGGGCTGTCTCGACATCGACGCGAGCGAGAAGGCCGCCCGCTTCGTGCGCACCTGCGACGCGTTCAACATCCCCGTGGTCACCTTCGTCGACGTGCCCGGCTTCCTGCCGGGCGTGGACCAGGAGTACGGCGGCATCATCCGGCGCGGCGCGAAGCTGATCTACGCCTACGCCGAGGCGACCGTGCCGCTGATCACCGTGATCACGCGCAAGGCGTTCGGTGGCGCGTACGACGTGATGGGCTCCAAGCACCTGGGCGCGGACCTGAACCTGGCCTGGCCGACCGCGCAGATCGCGGTGATGGGTGCGCAGGGCGCGGTGAACATCCTGCACCGCCGCACACTCGCCGCCGCCCCGGACGCCGAGGCCCAGGAGAAGCTGCGGGCAGAGCTGATCACGGCATACGAGGACACGCTCCTCAACCCGTACGTCGCCGCCGAGCGCGGCTACATCGACGCCGTGATCATGCCCTCAGACACCCGCGCCCAGATCGTGAAGGGCCTGCGTCAGCTGCGGACGAAGCGGGAAAGCCTTCCCCCGAAGAAGCACGGCAACATCCCCCTGTAGATCCCCGAGGACCGCGAGGAGCAGTGATGATCAGGGTCGTACGGGGAAACCCGACCCCGGAGGAACTGGCCGCCGCCCTGGCGGTGGTCCAAGCACGCGCCGCCGCGACGGCCTCCGCGGTGTCCGGCGCGCCGCTGCCGCCCGAGGAGTGGTCGGACCCCGCCCGAATCGCCCGGGCCCGGGCACTGCGGGTGGGACCCCGGGCGTGGACGCGGACGTACTGGCCGGGCTGAGCCACCGAGCGGGGGTTCACGACGGCTCCGCCGATCCGTGACTGGCCCCCTGCCACCGGGGCGCCTGAGTATCCGTACTCAGGCGCCCTTCGCGTCCCGCCGCCACCATCGGAACCATGCTGTGGTCCGACCCGGAGAACGAACCTCCGCAGGAGATGCGCGACATGCAGGCGATGATGCGCCGCGCGGGCGTCCTGCTGGCACTTGCCATGATCGTTGCGATGTTCGTCGTCGGACTGCGCTGACGGACGGGTCCGGGTACGGGACCGGCAAGGGGACCGGCTCCGCCGAAGGGACGGGCTGCTCCTGCCGCCGGTGCGGGGGACGGTACGGGGACATGTGCTCCGGACACCGGTACGGGGCGGGCCGGTCCGGGGACGGTCCCCTGCCGACCGGGACGTCGGCGCCGTGCACACCGCCGGGCCCCGCGCCCCCACCGGGGGCGGTTGGCGCATCGGCCTCCTGGCTGTCACCCCGGGCCGCCTACGATGGCCCGCATGACCGATCAGCGCCGCCGCGTCGTCCTCGCCTCCGCCTCACCCGCCCGCCTCCGCCTGCTCCGGGACGCCGGGCTCGCCCCGGAGGTCATCGTCAGCGGTGTCGACGAGGACGCGCTGACCGCGCCCGGGCCGGGCGCGCTCGCGCTCGCCCTCTCCGAGGCCAAGGCGGACGCGGTCGCCGCACGCCCCGAGGCCGCCGGCGCCCTCGTCATCGGCTGCGACTCGGTGCTCGAACTCGACGGCGAGGCCCTCGGCAAGCCGGCCGACGAGGAAGAGGCCACCGCCCGGTGGAAGTCCATGCGCGGCCGTGCGGGCGTCCTGCGGACCGGTCACTGCGTCATCGACACCGCCACCGGCCGCCGCGCCTCCGCGACCGCCTCCACCACGGTCCGCTTCGGCGAACCGACCGACGCCGAGATCGCCGCGTACGTCGCGAGCGGCGAACCGCTGCACGTGGCGGGCGCGTTCACGCTGGACGGCCGGTCCGCCCCGTTCGTCGACTCGATCGAGGGCAGCCACGGCAACGTGATCGGACTGTCGCTGCCGCTGCTGCGCAGTCTGCTGGCGGACCTGGGGATCGGCATCACGGACCTCTGGACCTGACGCGGAGGGTCGGGACAGGTCCGCGGGCGCGGGACGGACCTGGACGCGGCCGGGCGCCGACGGCACCGGGCCGGGGCCGGCCCGCTCCCGAATGCCTCAGGCCGTGGCCGGACCGTCGCCGACGAAGGGCCCCTTGTCCATGGAGACCGACGGGCCCGTGCCGCCGGGCGCGGCCCCTCCCCCGCTCCCCTCGGGCTCCGTTCCGCCGTACTGCAGCAGGGCGAGGACGATCAGGCCCAGCACCACCATCAGGAACGCGAACGCGTGCCAGCCGACCAGCCCCACGGTCAGCGCGCCGAGCACGCCGTGCACCACCGCACAGCTGACCAGGAGCACCCGGCCCCAGCGGCCGGGGCCGCGGTCGCGGAGGGCGGCGATCAGGAAGAGCGTGCCGCAGACGGCGAGGAAGAACCCGAAGACCCCGCCCATCACCCAGGTGCCGGCGGCCATCACATCGGGATCGAGGCCGTCCACGGACATGCTCTGGCCGTTCACGAAGGTGGCCATGATGCCGTTGATCACCACGATGCCGACGGCTTCCAGATAGAGCACGATGGCGGCCACCACGGCCACCGTTCTGCGTACCACGGCGCCCACCCCTTAGCTTCCCGACCTCTGTTACCAGCAGTACGAACGACACGGCGAACGCTACTAACGGGTAAACCCGCGGACAAGGGCCCGAGCACGGGCAAAGAATCATTCGGCCATTCGTAGGGACTCCACAAAGAAACGCGCGTCGCCGCTGGCCGCCGAGGCAGAGACCTTGACCACACCTGACGGCTACTCTGCACAGGAGAAAACAGACGTACCGTGGTGCGACAAGGGCATTCACAGCACGGCCACGCCCCGGATCACCCTCCGTGTGGGGAAGCTCACGACTGGGAACGGGTCGAAAGGTCGTGTCGGTAGTCCCTAAACTCAGCGTGTTTCAGCGAAGTCTTCGGCGCGGTGACAGGCCGAGTGCTCCGGCCGGCACGCCCGGACCGGGGACCGGCCCGCGGCGTGGCCGCGAACCGGGGCGTCATCCCCGGGACAACAGCAAGGAGGGAGCCATCGTGCGCAAGGTGCTCATCGCCAACCGAGGCGAGATCGCTGTCCGCGTTGCCCGTGCATGCCGGGACGCCGGGATCGCGAGCGTAGCCGTCTACGCCGACCCGGACCGTGACGCTCTGCACGTCCGCGCGGCCGACGAAGCGTTCGCCCTGGGCGGTGACACCCCGACCGCCAGCTACCTGGACATGGCCAAGGTCCTCCAGGCCGCCGCCGACTCCGGCGCGGACGCCATCCACCCCGGGTACGGCTTCCTCTCGGAGAACGCCGACTTCGCCCAGGCCGTCATCGACGCCGGGCTCACCTGGATCGGCCCCCCGCCCGCCGCGATCCGCGACCTCGGCGACAAGGTGGCGGCCCGTCACATCGCCCAGCGCGCCGGCGCCCCGCTGGTGGCAGGCACCTCCGACCCGGTCTCCGGCGCGGACGAGGTCGTCGCCTTCGCCGAGGAGAACGGCCTCCCCATCGCCATCAAGGCCGCCTTCGGCGGCGGCGGACGCGGCCTGAAGGTCGCCCGCACGCTGGAGGAGGTCCCCGAGCTCTACGACTCGGCGGTGCGCGAGGCCGTCGCGGCGTTCGGCCGCGGCGAGTGCTTCGTCGAGCGGTACCTGGACAAGCCGCGCCACGTCGAGACCCAGTGCCTGGCCGACCAGCACGGCAACGTGGTGGTCGTGTCCACCCGCGACTGCTCGCTGCAGCGCCGGCACCAGAAGCTGGTGGAGGAGGCCCCCGCACCGTTCCTCACCCAGGAGCAGAACGCCGAGCTCTACCGCGCCTCCAAGGCCATCCTCAAGGAAGCCGGCTACGTCGGCGCCGGCACCGTGGAGTTCCTCGTCGGCAACGACGGCACGATCTCCTTCCTCGAGGTCAACACCCGCCTGCAGGTCGAGCACCCGGTCACCGAGGAGGTCACCGGCATCGACCTGGTGCGGGAGATGTTCCGCATCGCCGACGGCGAGAAGCTGGGCTACGACGACCCGCCGCTGCGGGGCCACTCCTTCGAGTTCCGCATCAACGGTGAGGACCCCGGCCGCAACTTCCTCCCGGCGCCCGGCACCGTCACCTCCTTCGTCGCGCCCTCCGGACCGGGTGTCCGCCTGGACGCGGGCGTGGAGTCCGGCAGTGTCATCGGCCCCGCCTGGGACTCGCTGCTGGCGAAGCTGATCGTCACCGGCGCCACCCGCGAGCAGGCGCTGCAGCGTGCGGCGCGCGCCCTGGCCGAGTTCCAGGTCGAGGGCATGGCCACGGCCATCCCCTTCCACCGCGCGGTCGTCGCGGACCCGGCCTTCGCCCCGGCNGGCGGCACGCCGTTCAAGGTCCACACCCGCTGGATCGAGACCGAGTTCGTCAACGAGATCAAGCCCTTCGCCGCTCCGGCCGACACCGAGGCGGAGGAGGAGCCGGGCCGCGAGACGGTCGTCGTCGAGGTCGGCGGCAAACGCCTGGAGGTCTCACTGCCGTCCTCGCTGGGCATGACCCTGGCCCGGACCGCCGCGGCCGGCGGAGCGCGCCCCAAGCGCCGCGCGGCCAAGAAGTCCGGCCCCGCCGCCTCCGGTGACACGCTGGCCTCCCCGATGCAGGGCACCATCGTCAAGATCGCCGTGGAGGAGGGCCAGGAGGTCAAGGAGGGCGACCTCGTCGTCGTCCTGGAGGCCATGAAGATGGAGCAGCCGCTGAACGCGCACCGCTCCGGCACCGTGAAGGGCCTCAGCGCCGAAGTCGGCGCGTCGATCACGTCCGGCGCGGTGATCTGCGAGATCAAGGACTAAGGACTGACGCCTGCCGTCCGGCCGTACGTGGACGGGGCCCGCCGGGAACATCCGGCGGGCCCCGTCCACGTTCCGCCCGAGGACCGGGCGGGGTTCGCAACCCCCGCACCGATGGCATGCTGGGTGCCATGACGACGAGTACGGCGGCCGGCGCCACAGCGGGCGCGGCACGGCCGATGCGGGCCGATGCGCGCCGCAACTACGAGCGGCTGCTCGTCGAGGCGCGCAAGGCGTTCGCCGAGCACGGCACGGACGCCTCCCTCGAGGACATCGCCAAGCGGGCGGGCGTGGGTATCGGCACGCTGTACCGCCATTTCCCGAACCGTCACGCACTGATGAACGCGGTCTTCCAGGACGCCTTGGCGTCTCTGCTCAGCCGGTCCGGGGAACTGGCCTCGGCGGACCAGCCGTGCGCCGCCCTGGTGGAATGGCTGCGCGCCATCATCACTCATGCGGGTGAATACCGCGGGGTGGCCCGGGCACTCATGTCCGCCTCGCACGACGCCAGTTCCGCCCTCTCCCAGTGCAGCGTCCCCCTGCGCGACGCAGGCGCCCGGCTCCTGTCCCGCGCCCAGGCGGCCGGCACGGTCCGCTCCGACGTCTCCATCACCGACCTGCTGCAGCTCACCAACGCGATCGCCCTGGCGGCCGAGCAGGCCCCGTCCGACCCCGAACTCGCGGACCGGTTGCTGATGCTGACGTTGCGCGGCCTGAAGGCGTAGCCCGTCTCCCTCTCGTCGTGAGGGGGTTCACGGTGGGCCGGCCCGTGGGGCGGCGCGCCCTGCGGGGCCCGCCGCCACGGGCGGGGCTCCGCTCCCCGCGCGGCACCGGCAGGACGCGTCCTGCCGGCCGGGCCCGGGCCCGGCCGGTGGGTCGGCCCGAGGGGCCGGGGCGCCTACCGGCAGCCCGCAGCCTCGGCACGCCCCGTGCCGGCGCGGTGGTCCGGCGCCCTCAGCGGCGGCGGAGGTCCGCCACGCGCCGCTCCGGAGGCTCGGCGGCGAGGGCCGCGGCCGGACGGAGCGGGGTGGTCGGGTGGGTCGTGCGGCGCTGGCCCGGGAGGGGGACCTCACGGCGCTGCTGGGTCGCGTCGGCCGCCGTGCCCGCCACGNGCGCCCTCAGCGGCGGCGGAGGTCCGCCACGCGCCGCTCCGGAGGCTCGGCGGCGAGGGCCGCGGCCGGACGGAGCGGGGTGGTCGGGTGGGTC
This sequence comes from Streptomyces sp. HNM0645, assembly GCF_030056615.1. Lineage (NCBI taxonomy): Bacteria > Bacillati > Actinomycetota > Actinomycetes > Kitasatosporales > Streptomycetaceae > Streptomyces > Streptomyces sp. HNM0645. The sequence continues at coordinate 71,979 of NZ_JASHLT010000043.1, forward strand.
GTGCGGCGCTGGCCCGGGAGGGGGACCTCACGGCGCTGCTGGGTCGCGTCGGCCGCCGTGCCCGCCACGGCGACCTGCACCCCCTGATCCGCGAGCGCCTGCAGCTCCGTGGCCGCCCGGTCGTCGTGCTGCGGCGGCTCGTCCGTCACCAGGCGGGTGATCACGTCCGTCGGCACGGTCTGGAACATCGTGTCCGTGCCCAGCTTGGTGTGGTCGGCCAGCACGACGACCTCCGAGGCCGCCTGCACCAGCGCCCGGTCCACACTCGCCGACAGCATGTTGGACGTGGACAGACCGCGCTCGGCCGTCAGACCGCTGCCGGACAGGAAGGCACGGGAGACCCGCAGCCCCTGGAGGGACTGCTCCGCCCCGCTGCCGACCAGCGCGTAGTTCGAGCCACGCAGCGTGCCGCCGGTCATGACGACCTCGACGCGGTTGGCGTGCGCCAACGCCTGGGCGACCAGAAGGGAGTTGGTGACCACGGTGAGCCCTGGGACACGCGCGAGCCGGCGGGCCAGCTCCTGCGTGGTCGTACCGGCGCCGACCACGACGGCCTCGCCCTCTTCGACCAGGCCGGCGGCGAGATCGGCGATGGCCGTCTTCTCCGCGGTCGCGAGATGGGATTTCTGCGGGAAGCCGGATTCTCGCGTGAATCCGCCCGGCAACACCGCACCGCCGTGCCGGCGGTCGAGCAGTCCTTCTGCCTCCAGGGCCCGCACGTCCCGCCGTACGGTCACTTCGGAGGTCTGGACGACGCGGGCGAGCTCACGGAGCGAAACCGCTCCGTTGGCGCGCACCATTTCGAGGATCAATTGACGACGTTCTGCAGCGAACACGAAACTGACAGTAACCCCAGCGGTCGATGCTTTTCAGCACTTTGCGCCGAATACGGGAAGTTGCCCAAGCAGGGGTACCGGAAGTGATATAGGGCCGCTGCACTATCGTCCCGGCTTGCCGGGGTTGATCCCCGCGGTTCCCGCGCTACGCCCCGCCGGTCGCCTTCCGGGTCTGCAACTGGCGGGCGACCTCCGCGATCGAGCCCGACAACGACGGGTACACGGTGAAGGCGTTTGCGATCTGTTCCACCGTCAGGTTGTTGTCGACCGCGATCGAGATGGGGTGGATCAGTTCCGAAGCGCGCGGCGCCACGATCACTCCGCCGACCACGATGCCGGTGCCGGGCCGGCAGAAGATCTTCACGAAGCCGTCCCTGATGCCCTGCATCTTGGCGCGCGGGTTGCGCAGCAGCGGCAGCTTGACGACCCGGGCCTCGATGACGCCGCCGTCCACGTCCGCCTGGGTGTAACCGACGGTCGCGATCTCCGGGTCGGTGAAGACGTTCGACGAGACCGTCTTCAGGTTGAGCGGGGTCACCGCGTCGCCCAGGAAGTGGTACATGGCGATACGTCCCTGCATCGCCGCCACCGAGGCCAGCGCGAAGACTCCGGTGACGTCGCCGGCCGCGTACACGCCCGGCGCCGTGGTGCGCGAGACCCTGTCGGTCCAGATGTGCCCGGACTCGGTGAGCTTGATCCCGGCCTCCTCCAGGCCCATGCCCGCGGAGTTGGGGACGGCCCCGACGGCCATCAGGCAGTGGGTGCCGGTGATGACCCTGCCGTCGGCCAGCGTCACCTCGACACGGTCGCCGACCCGCTTGGCGGACTGGGCGCGGGAGCGGGCCATGACGTTCATGCCGCGGCGCCGGAAGACGTCCTCGAGGACCGCGGCGGCGTCCGGGTCCTCCCCCGGCAGCACCCGGTCGCGGGAGGAGACGAGCGTGACCCGGGAACCGAGCGCCTGGTAGGCGCCGGCGAACTCGGCACCGGTCACGCCCGAGCCGACCACGATCAGCTCTGCGGGGAGCTCGTCCAGGTCGTACACCTGGGTCCAGTTGAGGATCCGCTCGCCGTCGGGCTGGGCATCGGGGATCTCGCGCGGGTGACCGCCGGTGGCGATCAGCACGGCGTCGGCGGTGAGCGTCTCCTCGCTGCCGTCCGCCGCGGTGACGACGACCTTCCGGGAGCCGTCCAGGGCCTGACCGCCCTCCAGTCGGCCCCGGCCGCGCATGACGCGGGCGCCCGCACGGGTCACGGAGGCGGTGATGTCGTGGGACTGGGCGAGCGCGAGCCGCTTGACCCGCCGGTTGACCTTGCCGAGGTCGACGCCGACGATCCGGGCGGCCTGCTCGATGTGCGGGGTGTCGTCCGCGACGATGATGCCGAGCTCCTCGTGCGAGGAGTCGAAGTTCGTCATCACCTCGGCGGTGGCGATCAGGGTCTTCGAGGGTACGCAGTCGGTGAGTACGGAGGCTCCGCCGAGGCCGTCGCAGTCGACGACGGTCACCTCCGCGCCGAGCTGGGCGGCCACCAGAGCCGCCTCGTATCCGCCGGGTCCGCCACCGATGATCACGATCCGGGTCACTGGGGTTACGCCTCGCGCTCTCGCTCTGCCGGGTGTCCGTCCACCCCATTCTCCCGCACGCGGGAACCTGCTTCGCGCCGGGGGCTCTCCCGGGCCGGGAACGGACCGGGAGGGAATCGGGGGAGAAGACGGAGGGACCCGGCGCGGACGCGGGACCTGCACGTACGGGCCCCGGTCCGTACGGCGGCGGGTCTCCCCGCGGCTCCGTCCCGGGGGATCGGGGCGGGCGGCCACCGCTTCCCCTCCCGTACCCTCGATCCCATGTCGCTCTACGCCGCGTACGCCGGCAACCTCGACGCGCGGCTGATGACCCGCCGCGCACCGCACTCCCCGTTGCGCGGCACGGGCTGGCTCAACGGCTGGCGGCTGACGTTCGGCGGCGAGCAGATGGGCTGGGAGGGGGCGCTGCCCACGATCGTGGAGGCTCCCCGCTCGCAGGTCTTCGTCGCGCTGTACGACATCGCCCCGCTCGACGAGGACTCGATGGACCGCTGGGAGGGCGTCGGGCTCGACATCTACCGCCGCATGCGGGTCCGCGTGCACACGCTGGACGGCGAGGAGCCGGCCTGGGTGTACGTGCTGAACGGGTACGAGGGCGGGCTGCCCTCCGCCCGCTACCTGGGTGAGATCGCCGACGCGGCCGAGTCCGCCGGCGCCCCCCACGACTACGTGATGGAGCTGCGCAAGCGCCCCTGCTGACCGGGGCGCCCGGAGGTCCTCCCCGGGCGCGCACCGGTTCCCCGTACCCGTCGGCCGTGCGCCCGGCGCGCTTCCGGGCGCCTTTGTGCATTTCCACGAGGAAACGGTTGCAGAGTCGTGAGCATCGTCATCTACGCGCGTAGGGATTCTCAGGCTAGGCTTTTCTCGTGAACGTTTCCCTTACCCCGGACCCCCACGCCGCCGCCGACGCCGCGGCCGCGCGCCTGCGAGAGCTGACCGGCGCCGAGACTCACGACGTCGCCCTGGTCATGGGCTCGGGCTGGGCGCCCGCGGTCGACGCCCTCGGCGCCCCCGACGCCGAGTTCCCGGTCACCGAACTGCCCGGCTTCCCGCCGCCGGCGGTCGAGGGCCACGGCGGCAAGATCCGCTCGTACCGGATCGGTGAGAAGCGCGCGCTCGTCTTCCTCGGCCGTACGCACTACTACGAGGGCCGCGGCGTCGCCGCCGTGGCGCACGGTGTGCGCACCGCCGTCGCCGCCGGCTGCAAGACCGTCGTCCTGACCAACGGCTGCGGCGGTCTGCGCGAGGGCATGCGGCCCGGTCAGCCGGTCCTCATCAGCGACCACATCAACCTCACCGCGGCCTCCCCGATCGTCGGCGCCAACTTCGTGGACCTGACCGACCTGTACTCGCCGCGGCTGCGGACCCTGTGCAAGGAGGTGGACCCGACGCTGGAGGAGGGCGTCTACGTCCAGTTCCCCGGCCCGCACTACGAGACCCCGGCCGAGATCAACATGGTCCGCGTCATGGGCGGCGACCTGGTCGGCATGTCCACGGTGCTCGAGGCCATCGCGGCCCGCGAGGCCGGCGCCGAGGTGCTCGGCATCTCCCTCGTCACCAACCTCGCCGCCGGGCTGTCGGGTGAGCCGCTGAACCACGAAGAGGTCCTGCAGGCAGGCCGTGACTCCGCGGCGCGGATGGGCGAACTGCTGACCCGGGTACTGGCCCGGATCTGACGGGTCGACGCCCCGGCGCCGGCGCGGCGCCGGGCGCGCACCCCACCTGCCGGGCACGCCGCCCGGAACGGGCAGACGCAGGCGTGGACGCCGGCTGGGCACACAGCCGGCGGCGCTCACGCTCACGACGACACCAGAGAGGCACATCACCGTGGCGCAGGACCTGATCGCGCAGGCCCGGGCTTGGCTGGCCGAGGACCCCGACGCGGAGACCCGCGACGAGCTGGGCCGGATCATCGAGGCCGGGGACACGGCGGAGCTCGGCGCCAGGTTCGCCGGGACCCTGCAGTTCGGCACGGCCGGTCTGCGCGGGGAACTCGGGGCCGGGCCGATGCGGATGAACCGCGTCGTCGTCATCCGCGCCGCGGCCGGGCTGGCCGCGTACCTCAAGGCGCAGGGCCATGACGGCGGCCTGGTCGTGATCGGCTACGACGCCCGCCACAAGTCCGCGGACTTCGCCCGCGACACCGCCGCCGTCATGACCGGCGCCGGACTGCGGGCCGCGCTGCTGCCGCGCCCGCTGCCCACGCCCGTGCTCGCGTTCGCCATCCGGCACCTGGGGGCCGTCGCAGGCGTCGAGGTCACCGCGAGCCACAACCCGCCGCGCGACAACGGCTACAAGGTCTACCTCGGGGACGGCTCCCAGATCGTTCCCCCGGCCGACGCCGGGATCGCCGCGGCGATCGAGGCGGTCGGCAGCATCCACGACCTGCCGCGCCCCGAGGGCGGCTGGGAGACGCTCGGGGACGAGGTCCTGGACGCGTATCTGGAGCGCACGGACGCGGTCCTGAGCCCGCACTCGCCGCGTACGGCCCGCGTGGTCCACACGGCTCTGCACGGCGTCGGCGGCGACGTGGTGCTGGCGGCCTGGGATCGGGCCGGGTTCCCCGCCCCCGTGCTCGTCGGCGAGCAGGCCGAGCCGGACCCCGACTTCCCCACGGTCGCCTTCCCCAACCCGGAGGAGCCGGGCGCGATGGACCTCGCGTTCGCGAAGGCGCGCGAGGCCGGGCCGGACCTCGTCATCGCCAACGACCCCGACGCCGACCGCTGCGCGGTGGCGGTCCCCGACGAAAGCGCGGACGGCGGCTGGCGCATGCTCCGCGGCGACGAGGTCGGCGCGCTGCTCGGCGCCCATCTCGTCCGCAAGGGCGTGGCGAAGGACGCGAGCAGCACCTTCGCCACGTCGATCGTGTCGTCGTCGCTGCTCGGCCGGATCGCCGCCGCGGCCGGGCTCGGCTACGAGGAGACCCTGACGGGCTTCAAGTGGATCTCCCGGGCGGAGGGTCTGCGATACGGCTACGAAGAGGCGCTCGGCTACTGCGTCGACCCGGACGGCGTGCGCGACAAGGACGGCATCACCGCCGCCCTGCTGGTCGCCGAACTGGCCTCGGAGCTGAAGGCCGAGGGCCGTACGCTCACGGACCTGCTGGACGACCTCGCCGTCGCCCACGGCCTGCACGCGACCGACCAGCTCTCGGTGCGCGTGGAGGACCTGGACGTCATCACGGAGGCCATGCGCCGGCTGCGCGGGAAGCCGCCCGTGGCGCTGGCCGGGCTGCGGGTGGTGTCGGCGGAGGACCTGTCGAAGGGCACCGAGGCACTGCCGCCCACGGACGGTCTGCGGTACTACCTGGAGGGCGAGTACGACGCCCGCGTCATCGTCCGCCCGAGCGGCACCGAGCCCAAGCTCAAGTGCTACCTGGAGGTCGTGGTCCCGGTCGGCGGTCGGGACGGGCTGGCCTCCGCGCGGACCCGTGCCTGCGAGGTCCTCGCGGCCGTCAAGCGGGACCTCGCGGAGGCCGCCGGGATCTGACGGTCCGCCGGGCCCGAGCCCTCCGCCCGCGTCCGGCCCCGGCCGGGCGCGGGCGCCGTCTTCTTGCGGGTGATTTCCGTACGGCAACCGAACTACCGGCCCGTGCCCCTCCGTACCCTTCGGGCGAAGGTGGCCCCGGTAGCGCCCGCCGAATCACCGGAGCCCCCGTGCCCCCGACCGCAACCCCTCACGCCACCGTCCCCGCCTCCCGCCGGGCACCCGGCTCGGGAGGCGGCGCCGTACCCGGCGGGGGAAGCCGGCTGCTCCACGCGCTGAACCGGGCCGCCCCGGCACTGCTCGGCTATCTGGCCGTACGGCTGACGGGGCTCCTGGTGCTCGCGCGGTGGGCCCACCTCAAGGGCGAGAGCCTCTGGCCGACGCTGGCCGCCTCCTGGGACTCCCACTGGTACCTGGGGATCGCCGACCACGGCTACCACCACGAGCTCGGACCCGCCCCGAACACCAACAACCTGGCGTTCTTCCCGCTCTATCCGGTACTGGTGAGAGCCGTCGCCGCGGTGACCCCGGGCAGCCGCGCCTCGGTGGCCCTGGCGATCGCGGTGGTGGCGTCGGTCGCCGCGGCATGGGGCATCTTCGCGGTCGGCGAGCGGCTGCACGGGTGGCGTGCCGGAACCGTGCTGGCGGTGCTCTGGGGCGCGATGCCCGTCGCGGTCGTCCAGTGGATGGGCTACACCGAATCGCTGTTCACGGCGCTCGTGGCCTGGTCGCTGTACGCGGCGCTCACCGGCCGCTGGCTGTGGGCCGGCTGGCTGGCGGCCCTGGCCGGGCTCACCCGGCCGACGGGCGCCGCGATCGCCGCGGCGGTGACGGTGGCCGGGCTGGCTGCGTTCGTCCGCGGCCGCGGCCGGCGTGCGCTCGTGGGAGCGCTGCTCGCTCCGCTGGGCTGGTGCGGCTACGTGGCCTGGGTGGCGCTCCGCCTCGGGCGCTGGGACGGCTACTTCGCCGTGCAGCGGCGGTGGGCCAATGTCTGGGACGGCGGGAAGGTGACACTCGAGGAGCTCACGCAGCACCTCGCCTACGACGCGGACCCTCAGTTGCTGATGCTGCTCGTGTCCGTCGTCCTGGTGCTGGCCACCGGGCTGTTCCTGCTCTGCCTCGCCGACCGGCAGCCGACGGTGCTGGTGGTGTTCACGGGTGTGCTGCTGCTCATCGTCCTCGGCAGCGGCGGCGTCTACTTCCCGCGCGCCCGGTTCCTGCTGCCCGCCTTCCCGCTGCTGCTGCCCGTCGCGGTGGCGGTGGCGCGGGCGCGGAGGGCGGCGGCGCTGCTGGTCCTCGGCGGTGCGGTGCTGTCCTCGGCCTGGCTCGGCGGGCATCTGCTGCTGGTGTGGCAGGGCCCGCCGTGACGGGCACGCGGCCGGCTCCGCGCCGCGGTCCGCGCCTGCCGCGCACCCGGCCGGGGAGGCCGGCCCGGCTCAGCCGACGGCGAGCAGGACGAGCAGGGCGACCGCTCCCACGACGACCGGGCCGGCGATCTCGTACGCCCAGCGCACCTGCGGTTCTCCGGTGGCGGTCGGCCGGTGCGCGGCACGTTCGGACAGCTCCCGCAGTTCGGCGATCGTCCGGTCGCCGGGCGCCATGTGCGACGTGACGCCCGCGGCGGGGACGCCGCCCGGCCCGGTGGTGCCCCCGGAGTCGCCCGCGGCGGCCCTCGCCCGCCTGCGGGCGGCCGTCCTGCGCTGCCGCAGCGACACCGGCACGGCCCACAGCTGGTACTTCGAGCCGTCCTCGGTGAGGACCTCGCTGGAGTACACGACGCGCAGGCGCGCGACCGTCCGCCAGGGCAGCTCGATGGTACGGAAGGGGTTCCTGATGCGGAGCCGGTCGTCGTTGGCGAAGACCGCGGGCCGCAGGGTGAAGGCGACGATCAGCGGCACCAGCATCAGGAGTCCGGCGAGCGCGACCCAGGGCGTGAGCCCCTCGCCGCGGACGAGCGCGTCGCCGCCGATCCAGCCGGTGAACGCGAGCAGCAGCACACCGGCCGCGATGCCGGAAAGCGAACGGTAGGCACGGTCGGCGTAGACCGGCTCGGCGGTCGGCTGCTGGGGGCTCTTCATACTCACGATTCTGCCGCATGGGCCCGGGGCACCGGATGACGAGTCCCCGGTGCCCCCTGTACAGGTTGCTACGCGCGTAGATATGCTGGTCTGGTGACCATGCCCACCATTGCACCTGCATTCGCTGACGTGACCTCGTCCGACAGCGCACTGCGCCGCTTCCTGCACGGGCTGCCCGGTGTCGACGCCGTCGGCCTGGAAGCGCGCGCCGCGTCTCTCGGCACCCGCTCCATCAAGACGACGGCCAAGGCGTACGCCATCGACCTGGCCATCTCGATGATCGACCTGACGACGCTGGAAGGCGCGGACACCCCGGGCAAGGTCCGGGCGCTCGCCGCCAAGGCCGTCAACCCCGACCCGACCGACCGCTCCGCACCGAGGACGGCCGCCGTCTGCGTCTACCCCGACATGGTGGCCACCGCCAAGGCCGCCCTGGGCGGGGCGGACGTGAAGGTCGCCTCCGTCGCCACCGCCTTCCCCGCCGGCCGCGCCGCCCTGGACATCAAGCTCGCGGACACCCGTGACGCCGTCGAGGCCGGGGCCGACGAGATCGACATGGTGATCGACCGCGGCGCGTTCCTCGCGGGCGACTACATGAAGGTCTTCGAGGAGATCCGCGCCGTGAAGGAGGCCTCCGGCGCCGCCCGGCTGAAGGTCATCTTCGAGACCGGTGAGCTCTCCACGTACGACAACATCCGCCGCGCCTCCTGGCTCGGCATGATGGCCGGAGCCGACTTCATCAAGACGTCGACCGGGAAGGTCGCCGTCAACGCGACCCCGGCCAACACCCTCCTCATGCTGGAAGCCGTCCGCGACTTCCGCGCGCAGACCGGCGTACAGGTCGGCGTGAAGCCCGCCGGCGGCATCCGCACCAGCAAGGACGCCATCAAGTTCCTGGTGCTCGTCAACGAGACCGCGGGTCAGGACTGGCTGGACAACCACTGGTTCCGGTTCGGCGCGTCCAGCCTGCTGAACGACCTGCTGATGCAGCGCCAGAAGCTGGCGACCGGCCGCTACTCCGGCCCCGACTACGTGACGGTGGACTGAGACCCCATGACCATGGACAAGCATTCTGTCTTCGAGTACGCGCCCGCACCCGAGTCGCGGTCGGTCGTCGACATCGCCCCGTCGTACGGACTCTTCATCGACGGCGAGTTCACCGACGCCGCCGACGGCAAGGTCTTCAAGACCGTCTCCCCCTCCACCGAGGAGGTCCTGTCCGAGGTCGCCCGGGCGGGCGCCGAGGACGTCGACCGCGCGGTGAGGGCCGCGCGCAAGGCGTTCGAGAAGTGGTCCGCACTGCCGGGCTCCGAGCGGGCCAAGTACCTCTTCCGCATCGCCCGGATCATCCAGGAGCGCTCGCGCGAGCTCGCCGTCCTGGAGACCCTGGACAACGGAAAGCCGATCAAGGAGACCCGCGACTCCGACCTCCCGCTGGTCGCGGCGCACTTCTTCTACTACGCGGGCTGGGCCGACAAGCTCGGCCACGCGGGGTACGGACCCGACCCGCGGCCCCTCGGCGTCGCCGGCCAGGTCATCCCCTGGAACTTCCCGCTGCTGATGCTGGCGTGGAAGATCGCCCCGGCGCTCGCCACCGGCAACACGGTGGTGCTGAAGCCCGCGGAGACCACCCCCCTGTCCGCGCTGTTCTTCGCCGACGTCTGCCGCCAGGCCGGGCTGCCCAAGGGCGTCGTCAACATCGTCCCCGGCTACGGCGACGCGGGCGCCGCGCTCGTGGCCCACCCGGACGTGAACAAGGTGGCCTTCACCGGTTCCACCGCGGTCGGCAAGGCCATCGCCCGCGAGGTCGCGGGCACCGACAAGAAGCTCACGCTGGAGCTGGGCGGCAAGGGCGCCAACATCGTCTTCGACGATGCCCCCGTCGACCAGGCCGTCGAGGGCATCGTCGGCGGAATCTTCTTCAACCAGGGCCAGGTCTGCTGCGCGGGCTCCCGCCTCCTCGTCCAGGAGTCGATCCAGGACGAGCTGCTGGACTCCCTCAAGCGGCGGCTGTCGACGCTGCGCCTCGGCGACCCGCTGGACAAGAACACCGACATCGGCGCCATCAACTCGGCCGAGCAGCTGTCCCGGATCACGGCCCTCGCCGAGACCGGCGAGGCCGAGGGCGCCGAGCGCTGGACGGCACCGTGCGAACTGCCCTCGTCCGGCTACTGGTTCGCTCCGACGCTGTTCACCAACGTCACCCAGGCCCACACCATCGCCCGTGACGAGATCTTCGGCCCGGTGCTGTCGGTGCTCACGTTCCGCACCCCGGACGAGGCCGTCGCCAAGGCCAACAACAGCCAGTACGGGCTGTCGGCGGGCATCTGGACGGAGAAGGGCTCCCGCATCCTCGCGGTGGCGAACAAGCTCCGCGCGGGTGTCGTCTGGGCGAACACCTTCAACAAGTTCGACCCGACCTCGCCCTTCGGCGGATACAAGGAGTCGGGCTTCGGCCGCGAGGGCGGCCGCCACGGTCTGGAGGCCTACCTCGATGTCTGAGTCGACGCGTCTGTCCGTCTTCAAGACCTACAAGCTGTACGTCGGGGGCAAGTTCCCCCGTAGCGAGAGCGGCCGGGTGTACGAGGTGACCGACTCCAAAGGCAGGTGGCTCGCCAACGCGCCCCTCTCCTCCCGCAAGGACGCCCGTGACGCGGTCGTCGCCGCACGCAAGGCGTTCGGCGGCTGGTCGGGCGCCACGGCGTACAACCGCGGGCAGATCCTCTACCGCGTCGCCGAGATGCTGGAGGGCCGCAGGGAGCAGTTCGTCCGCGAGGTGGCCGACGCCGAGGGCCTGTCGAAGTCCAAGGCGGGCGCGGTCGTGGACGCCGCGATCGACCGCTGGGTGTGGTATGCGGGCTGGACTGACAAGATCGGCCAGGTCGTCGGCGGGGCGAATCCGGTCGCGGGCCCGTTCTTCAACCTGTCGACCCCCGAGCCGACCGGTGTCGTCACCGTCCTCGCCCCGCAGGAGTCGTCCTTCCTCGGGCTGGTCTCGGTGATCGCCCCCGCGATCGCGACGGGCAACACGGTCGTGGTCGTCGCCTCGGAGCGCGCCCCGCTGCCGGCCCTCTCCCTCGGCGAGGTGCTGGCCACGTCCGACCTCCCCGGCGGCGTGGTCAACGTCCTCTCCGGCCGCACGGGCGAAATCGCCGCCCCGCTGGCCGCGCACCAGGACGTCAACGCGATCGACCTCACCGGGGCCGAGGCGCAGCTCGCCAAGGAGCTGGAGGTCGCCGCCGCGGACAATCTGAAGCGGGTGCTGCGCCCCCGCGCGGAGAACTGGACGGCCGACCCCGGCACGGACCGGATGACGGCCTTCCTGGAGACCAAGACGGTCTGGCACCCCACGGGTTCGCTGGGGGCCTCCGGCTCGGCGTACTGAGCCGCACCGCGCCGCACGCACGGCGGGCCCGCGGGGAGCGATCCCCGCGGGCCCGCCGTCGCGCGCCCTCCGGTCAGCCCGGCATGAGCCCGCCGAGCAGCGGCCCGGCGACCGGCACCTCCCGCGGGCTGCCCAGCGACCCGGTGACGTGCCGGGTGTCGAGCTCCCTGAAGTCGGCGACCTGCGTGCCGACTCCGTTGTCGAGCGGGTCCACACCGGTGTGCGCCAGCGGGTTCAGCGGAACGTTCTCGACGGGCGCCCCGACGTACCCGACGCTGTCCGCGAGGGCGTTCACGGTCGCCGAGCCGTGGCCGTCCGCGTGCGCCGCCTGGGCCGGTGCGGCCCCGGCTCCGAGCGCCGCGCCCAGCGCGGTGACGGTCAGCCCGGCCGCCCTGAGGAATTTCGTGCCTGCCATGGAATCCTGCCTCCAGAAGTAACCGGTCGACGACGCAGCGTAGTTGTGATGTGACGCTCGATACCAACCGGACCTCCGGGGGATCCCACGCACGGGTCAATGCCTCACACTGGTGTCCCGTGAGTTCCCAACCCCCGCCGACGCGCGTCGTCCTGCTGTCCGGGCCCTCGGGTTCCGGAAAATCGTCCCTCGCCGCCCGCTCCGGCCTCCCGGTGCTGCGCCTCGACGACTTCTACAAGGAGGGGGACGACCCCGGCCTCCCGCTGATGGCGGGCACCACGGCCGTCGACTGGGACTCCCCCGCCTCCTGGGACGCCGACGCCGCGGTCCGGGCCGTCGCGGAACTGTGCCGTACGGGACGGACGACGGTCCCCGTGTACGACATCGCCACCAGTTCCCGAAGCGGCGCCGAGTTCGTCGACATCTCCCGTGCCCCGCTCTTCGTCGCGGAGGGCGTCTTCGCCGCGGACATCGTGGACCGCTGCCAGGAGCTCGGCATCCTCGCGGACGCCATCTGCCTGCGCGGACGGCCCTCGACGACCTTCCGCCGCCGACTCGTGCGGGATCTGCGCGAAGGCCGCAAGTCCGTGCCCTTCCTGCTCCGGCGCGGCTGGCGGCTGATGCGGGCCGAACGCGGCATCGTCGCCCGCCAGACGGCGCTGGGCGCCCACCCCTGCGGCGCGGACGAGGCGCTGGGCCGTCTCGCCACGGCCGCCGCGGGCCACTGCCGCCGCGCCCCGGCGAAGGAAGCCGTGTAGGGAGCCCCGAGCCCCGGGGAGCCTTCCGCCGACGTGGCGGGGCGCGGGCGGCGCCCGCGGTTCCGGCCGGCTCCCGCCCGCCCGCGGACGCGCGAAGGGGCCGTACAGAACCCCCTGTCCCGTACGGCCCCGCTTCGCTTCCCCCGTGGTCCCCCGTACCGCCTTCAGGCCACCAGCTCGCCGAAGGACTCCTCCTCGTCACGGCCGAAGCTGAGGGCGTCGTCCTCGCGCATCCGGCGCAGGGAGCGCCAGATGCTCGACTTCACCGTGCCGACACTGATGTCGAGGATCTCCGCGATCTCCGGGTCCGTGCGTCCCTCGTAGTAGCGCAGCACCAGCATCGTGCGCTGCAGCTCGGGGAGCCGGGCCAGGGCCTGCCACAGGACCGCGCGCAGCTCGGTGCCGCGCATCGCGTCCGTGTCGCCCGCCGTCTCGGGAAGCTCCTCGGTCGGGTACTCGTCGATCTTGCGCCGGCGCCAGGCGCTGATGTGCAGGTTCGTCATCGTCCGGCGCAGGTAGCCGCCGACCGCAGCCTTGTCGCTGATCCGGTCCCACGCCCGGTAGGTGGAGAACAGCGCGCTCTGCAGCAGGTCCTCCGCCTCGTAGCGGTCACCGGTCAGGTGGTAGGCGGTCGCGTACAGGGAGGCGCGGCGCTCCCGGACGTAGGCGGTGAACGCCGCTTCGGCGTCCGCCCGCTCCCCCGGGACGCTCCGCTCCCCCGCGGACCTCCCGTACGCGCTTCCCCCGTGGCTCGCCTCGGCCCCGGCCTCGACGACCGTCATGCAGGACGTACGTCCCTGCTCGGCGGTCGACGGCCGGTGCTGGCGCCCGGCGCCGCGAACGCACCCCCGCCCGTTCACGGCGCCGGACTTCTCGGTGTTCCGTACGACGTCGTGGAGACGCGTGACAACCGCGCTCGAAGACGTGCTGTGCAGTGCGTTCATCCCGCGCCCCCCGTCGGTAGGAGTCCGTTCGTTCCTTGTGGGGAAGACTCTGCCCGGGGGACTTCACACCGCTGTCTGCCGACTGTCACAGGCCTGTCACAGGGCCTGTGTCCCCCGGCGGGACGGGCCGGAGCGGTCCGGCGGTCGAACTGTCGGGGCCGCATGGGCCAGAATGACCTCCGTGCCTTTCCTGTTGCTGATCGAGGACGACGACGCCATCCGCACGGCCCTCGAACTCTCCCTGTCACGCCAGGGCCACCGTGTGGCCACCGCGGCGACGGGCGAGGACGGCCTGAAACTGCTGCGCGAGCAGCGGCCGGACCTGATCGTGCTGGACGTGATGCTGCCCGGCATCGACGGTTTCGAGGTGTGCCGGCGGATCAGGCGCACGGACCAGTTGCCGATCATCCTGCTGACCGCGCGGAGCGACGACATCGACGTCGTCGTCGGGCTGGAATCGGGCGCCGACGACTACGTGGTCAAACCGGTGCAGGGGCGGGTGCTCGACGCCCGGATCCGCGCCGTGCTGCGGCGGGGTGAGCGCGAGTCGACGGACTCGGCGACCTTCGGCTCGCTGGTCATCGACCGCTCCGCGATGACGGTCACCAAGAACGGCGAGGACCTGCAGCTCACACCGACCGAGCTGCGCCTCCTGCTGGAGCTGAGCCGCCGGCCCGGCCAGGCCCTGTCCCGCCAGCAGCTGCTGCGCCTGGTGTGGGAGCACGACTACCTGGGCGACTCCCGGCTGGTGGACGCCTGCGTCCAGCGGCTGCGGGCGAAGGTGGAGGACGTGCCGTCCTCGCCGACGCTGATCCGCACGGTCAGAGGTGTGGGCTACCGGCTGGACACCCCTCAGTGAGCGGTGCCGCAAAGAGGGCCATACTCGCGGGACTCGGCTGGACCAGTCTCAGACTGCGCCTCGTCGTCGTGTTCGGCATGGTCGCGCTGACCGCCGCCGTGTCCGCGTCCGGGATCGCGTACTGGCTGAACCGGGAGGCCGTGCTGACCCGTACGCAGGACGCGGCGCTGGGCGACTTCCGGCAGCAGATGCAGAACCGTGCCGCATCGCTGCCCGCCCGGCCCACGGAGAGCGAACTCCAGACGACGGCGGAACAGATGGCGGGCGGCACCGCCGGCTACAGAGTGCTGCTGCTCGGGGAGCGGGCCGCGGGCAAGCCGATCGTCGGCGCCTCCGACCCCGACGTCTTCACCCTCGACGACGTGCCGGCGGAGCTGCGGAAGGCGGTGAACGACCAGTCGCATCTGTTCTGGGTGCGCATCCAGCGCGGCAACACGCCCTATCTGGTGGCCGGCACGCGCGTCGTCGGCGGCGGGCCAACGGGTTATCTGTTCAAGTCCCTCGACCAGGAGCGCCAGGACCTGAACTCGCTGGCCTGGTCGCTGGGCATCGCCACGGCCCTGGCACTGGCCGGCTCGGCGCTGCTGGCGCAGGCCGCCGCGACGACCGTGCTCAAGCCGGTCCAGCGGCTCGGGCAGGCGGCCCGGCAGCTCGGCGAGGGCAAGTTGGACACCCGGCTTCAGGTGTCCGGCACGGACGAACTGGCCGAGCTGTCCCGCACCTTCAACAAGGCCGCGGAGTCGCTGGAGAAGAAGATGGCGGACATGAGCGCGCGGGAGGAGTCCAGCCGCCGCTTCGTCGCCGACATGTCGCACGAGCTGCGTACGCCGCTGACCGCGCTGACCGCCGTGACGGAGATCCTGGAGGGCGAACAGGACGCCCTCGACCCGATGATCGCCCCGGCCGTGGAGCTGGTGGTGAGCGAGACGCGGCGGCTGAACGACCTGGTGGAGAATCTGATGGAGGTGACCCGCTTCGACGCGGGCACCGCGCGACTGGTCCTTGACGACGTCGACGTCGCCGACCAGGTCACCGCCTGCATCGACGCGCGGGCCTGGCTGGACGCCGTCGAACTGGACGCGGAGCGCGGCATCATGGCCCGCCTCGACCCGCGCCGCCTCGACGTCATACTCGCCAATCTGATCGGCAACGCGCTGAAGCACGGCGGCTCGCCGGTGCGGGTGGCGGTGCGTACGGAGGGCGAGGAGTTGCTCATCGAGGTACGGGACCACGGTCCGGGCATCCCGGAGGAGGTCCTGCCACACGTCTTCGACCGGTTCTACAAGGCGAGCGCCTCGCGGCCGCGGTCCGAGGGCAGCGGCCTGGGGCTGTCCATCGCGATGGAGAACGCCCTGATCCACGGGGGCGGCATCACCGCGGCCAACTGCACGGACGGCGACGGCGGTGCGGTGTTCGTGCTGCGGCTGCCCCGTGACGCCTCCGGCATCACCCCGGAGGGCCACGGGCCGGTGTCCCGGGAGCGCGACGGCGGGCGGGGAGTGGAGGGCGACGCACGGTGAGCCGAGTACATGGGTCACGCAGGGCCCCCGCGCCGGACGCGTCGACCGGCCCCGCGGACGCGGCCGGGCCGGGGCGGGGCATCGCACGGCCCGGGCTGCGCCGGACGGCGGTGGCCGTGGCCGGTGCCGTCGCCCTCGCGACCGCCGTGGGCGGCTGCGGTATCAGGACGACCACGGTCCCGGTCGACGCCGGACCGGCACCCTCCCGGGTGCCGTGCACTCTCTCCGGCAAGGAGACCGCCACCCGGTCGGAGCCGCAGATGCCGGTACGGGTGTACCTGGTGTGCGCGTCGGCACTGGAGGCGGTGGACCGTACCGTCCCGATCGCCGAGGGACGGACCGGCAACCGGGTGCTGATCGCCCAGGCACTCCTCCAGGAGCTGCGGGAGGATCCGTCGGAGACCGAGCGGGAGGCCGGGTTCGCGAGCCTCGTACGGGGCCCGCTGACGGTCTCCCCGCCGCGTGACGGCGACCCGGCGGGCACGCTGCGGCTGAGCCGGCAGCCCGAGGACCTGCCGCCGGCGGCGCTGGCACAGGTCGTGTGCACGCTGGCGGAGAGTGAGGCGGCGACCGCGGGCGGCACGGTGGTGCTCGCGGGACCGGGCGAGTACGCGCCGCGCGGCTACCGCTGCACGGACTCGGTGAAGCAGCGTCCCGACACGGCCCTGCCGACCGCGGGGCCGCTGCCGTCGCCGGCCGCCTCCTGACGAGAATTCCGGCGGGTGACCGACTCCGGCACGACCGGCACGGAACCGATCCCGCCGGTCGTCGCGTCTTGTGGTGCGTGCAGCGTCAAGGTTCGGGCGGCAGTGCCGCCATCCGCTTCCGCGTGGCAGGAGGCGTCCTCCTGCTCGCACATCTCGCTCTCGTGGCGTGGCTGACGCTCCGCCCGCTGGACGTGCCGTGGGTGACGGCGGCGAACCTGGAACCGCTGGCGGGCATCAAGGCCGACCTCGCGGCGGGCCCCCTCCACGCGGCCCGTCGGATCGGCGAGGGACTGCTGCTCCTGGCGCCCCTCGGGATACTCCTCCCGATGGCGGGCGGCAGACTCGCCGTCTCCCCCTGGGCGTCACTGGCGCGCACGGTCGCGGCGGGGGCACTGCTGTCCCTGGGCATCGAACTGCTCCAGACCGCGGTGCCGGGCCGGGTCGTCGACGTGGACTCGCTGCTGCTCAACACCGCCGGGGTGGCGCTGGCCCATCTCCTCGTCGTTCCCGCCGGGCGCGCCCGGCTGCGGCGCGGGGGCTCGGGGCGCCGGCCGGCGGGCCGTGGGAAGGACCGGGGGCCCCTGCTCCGGGAGGACGCTCCTCAGGGGCCCACCCCGACGATTCCCAGGGTCGGGATCGCCCCCTAGAGCGACGCTTCCTCGCTCGTTCCCGGTGAACATGGAGTCATCGGGAGCCCGACGGAGCGGCTCCCACGAAGGACTCGTGAAGGAGCACACCATGGCCGCACTTGCCCGCCCCCGCGAAGGACGGATGATCGGCGGAGTGTGCGCAGCGCTGGCACGGCGCTTCGGCACCTCCGCGACCACGATGCGCGTGATCTTCCTGGTTTCCTGTCTGCTGCCCGGCCCGCAGTTCCTGCTGTACCTGGCGCTGTGGCTGCTGCTGCCGACGGAGAAGACCGCCTCCACCGCCTGGTGACGACCGCCGCGACCGCCGACGACGGGAGGCGCGCACCCGGACGTCCGGGTGCGCGCCTCCCGTCGTCGGCGGTCGCGCCGTAAGGCGCCCTCGTCGGTGACCGGACGCCCCGCGCCCCGGTCACACGGGCAGCGGAAGGCCGTTCAGCGGCAGACCGCCTGCCGGCACACCGCTGACCGGCAGACCGCCCAGGAGGCCGCCGGCCGGAGCGGGCGCGGGCAGGATCCTGGGGCCGGACTGCTGGGCGAGCTCGTCGACGGCGGGCAGCACGGTCGGCTGGACGGCGGAGAGGGCGTCCACGGGCGTGCCGACGTCGGGGAGGGCCGTCGTGGCCGACGCGGAACCGGCGGCGGCAGCGGCGAAGGCGGCGCCGAGAGCGGCGACACCGAGGGTCTTTGCAGCAGCTTGCTTCATCAGGTGTGTTTCCTTGAGGGAGGGGAATTGCACGGCATTGCAAGCTAGCCAGGGCCTCCGCGGCCCTGCAAACACCCAGGGGAACGAAAAACGACCGGGGGTTGACACTCCCGGCCGTTTCCACATCACTTCGGTTCAGCCCTTTTTCGCGGCAGAACCACTGGTCGTGGCGGTCTGCTGGAAAAGCCACTCCGACCTGAGTTCGGCGTATCCCGGCTTGATGACGTCATTGATCATCGCGAGCCGCTCATCAAAAGGAATGAACGCCGACTTCATCGCATTGACCGTGAACCACTGCATGTCGTCGAGCGTGTAGCCGAACGTCTCGGTCAGCAGCTCGAATTCGCGACTCATGCTCGTGTTGCTCATCAGCCGGTTGTCCGTGTTGACGGTGGCCCGGAAGTGCAGCCGTCGCAGCAGCCCGATGGGGTGCTCCTCGTACGAGGACGCGGCGCCCGTCTGCAGGTTGGACGTCGGGCACAGTTCGAGCGGGACCCGCTTGTCCCGGACGTACGCGGCGAGCCGCCCCAGTTTCACGCCGCCGTCGTCGGCGACCTCGATGTCGTCGATGATGCGGACACCGTGGCCGAGACGGTCCGCGCCGCACCACTGGAGGGCCTGCCAGATGGACGGCAGCCCGAATCCCTCGCCGGCGTGGATCGTGAAGTGGTTGTTCTCCCGCTTGAGGTACTCGAACGCGTCGAGGTGGCGGGTGGGCGGGTAGCCGGCCTCGGCGCCCGCGATGTCGAAGCCGACGACACCCGCGTCGCGGTAGCGGTTGGCGAGTTCGGCGATCTCCAGGGCCCGGGCCGCGTGCCGCATGGCGGTCAGGAGGGCACCGACCCGGATCCGGTGGCCGTTGGCGCGGGCCCGGCGTTCACCCTCCCGGAAACCGTCGTTGACGGCCTCGACGACCTCTTCGAGGGTCAGCCCCGCTTCGAGGTGCTGCTCCGGCGCGTACCGCACCTCGGCGTACACGACGCCGTCCTCGGCCAGGTCCTCGGCGCACTCGATCGCGACGCGTTTGAGAGCCTCCCGGGTCTGCATGACGGCACAGGTGTGCGCGAACGTCTCCAGGTAGCGCTCCAGCGAGCCGGAGTCGGCCGCCTCGTGGAACCAGACACCGAGCTTGTCCGGCTCGGTCTCGGGCAGGGCGTCGTAGCCGACGGCGCGGGCGAGGTCGATGACGGTGCCGGGGCGCAGCCCGCCGTCGAGGTGGTCGTGCAGAAGAACCTTCGGGGCGCGGCGGATCTGATCCGTGGTGGGTCCCTGGTGCCCGGGGGCGCTTCCCCGGGAGGATGCGTGGGGTGTCTGGCTCGTCATCTCCGCACTCTAGTCCCTACGCGCGTAGAAGGCAGCTGCACGAATCACCTGTCGATACGTAACAGTGACCGTGCGGACGGGTGGAGTACACCCGCCCTTCTGAGACTGTTCTGCCGTGACGCCACCCACGCGTGAACACGCGGGCTTCCCGTGCCGATGGCCGCGCCGCCTCGCAGAGGGACGGCCCGGCCCGCCGAGGACGTTCGACGCGCCGACGTGGTCCGCGTTCACGGTGAACCCGCACGCCGTGCATGCGGACTTCGCCCGGGTGACCCGGTTCCCCTTCCCGGCGTGCGTGCAGGACGGGCAGGTGCGGGAGGTACTGCGGGGTGGTCCACGGCGATGACGGTCCGACCGGCGCTCCCCCCATCGGCTGAAGTCGGTGGTCCCCTTGCTCAGGAGGATTGATGACACACCACGCACTGCCCCGGTGGTGGGGGCGCGCGGCCGGCGCGGCGGGAACGGCCCGTGCCCGGTTCGAGGGGAACGCGGCACGAGGGGAACGGCGGAGCGGCAAGGCAGCGCAGGCCCGGCTGGGCCGGGCGGTCCGGCCGCTCGGAGAGGCGGTGGACGGGGTCGTCACCGGAGTGGTGCTGGTGCTGCCGGACGGTGCGCCCGAGTCGGCACGCGGCCCGTCCGTGCTCGCCCGCGCCTCCGCCCTGCCGCTGGCGCGCTCCCTGGCCCGGGCGGGCCGCGGGGACGGCCTCGTAGCGCACGTCGTGCGCTACGGCGGGCGCGGCTGGAACGGCACGGACGCCCGGCTCGCGGCGGACGCGTCCCGGGCGGCGGACGAGGCGGTGCGGCGCTACGGCGACGTACCCGTCTGCCTGGCCGGACAGGGCATGGGAGGGCGGGCCGCCCTCCACGCGGCGGGGCACGGCGCCGTCAACTCCGTGCTGGCTCTCGCCCCTTGGCTGCCGGAGGACGACGTCGCGGCGCAACCCGAACCGGTGAAGCAGCTCGCGGGCCGCCGGGTCCTGATCGTGCACGGCACGAACGACGCGAGGAGCGATCCGGAGCTGTCGTACCGGCTGGCGGAGCGGGCGAAGAAGGCGAACCGGGACACGTGCCGGTTCGAGGTCCATTCGGACGGGCACGCGCTGCGGCAGCACCAGGCCGAAGTCCAGGCGCTGGCCGCGGACTTCGTCATCGGCTCCCTCCTCTCGCGCGCCTACGCCCGCCCCGTCGCGGACGCGCTCGCCGCGCCCCCGCCGCTGGGACTCCGGATGCCGCTCGCCGCGGGCTTCGGGAGGGCGCTGCGCCACTGACGGCACGGGCCCGCCGTGCGGTACGTGCGTACGCGGGGGGGTGCGCCGCCGGCGGTACGGGAACGCGGGTCCGGCGCCCCTCGCGCGCGGGCGCCGCGGGCGCGTTCACCGGCGCGGCACCGGGCACCCCCGGCGCGCGGCTCAGTCCGGAAGCAGGTTGCCCCGGCGCGACAGCAGGAACTTCTTGAACGCCGCCACCGGCGGAGTGTCCGCGTGCCCGTCCAGCCACGCCACCCCCACCTCCCGGATCGCCCGTGGTGCCGTCACCGTCAGCTCGACCACGCCCGGGCGCGGCACCGCCGGCGGGGGCAGCAGGGCCACGCCGAGACCCGCGGCGACCAGACCGCGCAGCGTCTCGGCCTCCTCCCCCTCGAACGCGACGCGCGGCGAGAAGCCCGCCTCGGCGCAGAGCGCGTCGGTGATGCGCCGCAGCCCGTAGCCCGGTTCGAGGGTCACGAAGGTCTCGTCCGCCGCCTCGGCCAGCCGGACCCGTTTCCGGGTGGCGAGCCGGTGGTCGTCGGGCACGACGAGCCGCAGCCGCTGATCGTCCAGGCGCCGCGCGACCAGGTCGGGTGCGTCCGGGACCGGTGAGGTGAGGCAGAGGTCGAGCTCACCGGACCGGAGCCGCTCGATCATCGCCTCGCCGTAGTTCTGCACGAGCGTGAAGCGGATCCGGGGGTGGTCGACGCGGAACGCCCGGATCAGTTCGGGCACGGTCTCGGAACCCATGGTGTGCAGGAAGCCGAAGGCGACCTTGCCCCCGGACGGGTCGGCGTCGGCGCGTACCGACTCCGCCGCACGCTCGACCTCGCCGAGCGCCCGCTCCACCGAGACGAGGAAGTCACGGCCCGCGGGCGTCAGCGACACGGTGCGGCCCTTGCGGGTGAACAGCGTCACCCCCAGGTCCTGTTCGAGGCGGACCATGGCGCGCGACAGAGTCGACTGGGGCACGCCGAGTTCCTGCGCGGCCCTGGTCACATGCTCGTGGCGGGCGACCCCGGCGAAGTACGCCAGGCGCGGCGCGAGCAGCAGCCGCATGTCTTCTTCGTAACTACTCGGTGACACGCGAGCCTGTGAGCTGTATTCATGCACCATGGGAACGATTAAAGCCGTTCCATGCATTGGACGCATCAAAACGGTGCGCCTACCTTCGAAGTATGCCTTCCGCAAGTACCGGGGCGCCCACCACCGTGGGTGCCCTCTCCTCGCCGTCCCCCGAACCCACCTCGTCGCGGCTCGCTCCCGGAGTCCCCGGCTACCGGCGGATGAGCTTCGCGCTCTTCTCCGCGGGTGTGGCCACCTTCGCCCTCCTCTACTCCACCCAGGCCCTGCTGCCCGCCCTGTCCGACGACTTCGGCGTGACCGCGAGCGCGGCCAGCTGGACGGTCTCCGCGGCCACCGGGGCGCTCGCCCTGTGCGTGCTGCCGCTGAGTGGGCTGTCCGAGCGGTTCGGCCGGGTGCGGCTGATGACGGTGTCCCTGGTGGTGGCGACGGTCCTGGGGCTGCTGGTGCCGCTCGCGCCCGGCCCGGAGTGGCTGGTGGCCCTGCGTGCGGTCCAGGGCGCGGCACTGGCCGGCATCCCCGCCTCGGCGATGGCGTACCTGGCGGAGGAGGTGCGCCCGAGGGCGCTGGTCGCCGCGATCGGGCTGTTCGTCGCGGGCAACAGCATCGGCGGGATGAGCGGCCGGATCGTGACCGGCTGGGTCTCGCAGGCCTGGGGCTGGCGGGCGGCGCTCGCCGCGGTCGGGCTGATGGCGGTGGTCTGCACCCTCGCGTTCCGGCTGCTGCTGCCGAAGGCGCGGAACTTCACGCCCGGTTCGCTGAACCCGAGCGCGCTGGCGCGCACCGTCCGCGGTCACCTGTCGGACCCCCTGCTGATGCGGCTGTACGGGATCGGCGCACTGTTCATGACGGTCTTCGGCGCGGTCTACACCGTGATCGGCTACCGCCTCGTCGGCGACCCGTTCGGCCTACCCCAGGGTGTCGTCGGCTCCGTCTTCCTGGTCTATCTGGTCGGCACGGTCGCGTCGGCCGCCGCGGGCCGCCTCGTGGGCAGGCTGGGCCGGCGCGGTGCGCTCTACCTCGCGGTCGGCACGACGGCGGCGGGTCTGCTGCTGTCGCTCGCCGACTCGCTGACCGCGGTGCTCCTGGGCCTGGTGCTGATCACGGCGGGCTTCTTCGCGGGGCACGCGGTGGCCTCCTCCTCGGTCAGCCGTACCGCCACGAAGGGCCGCGCCCAGGCCTCGGCCCTGTACCAGTCCGCGTACTACCTGGGCAGCAGCGCGGGCGGCACGCTGGGCGCGGTCGCCTTCCACTCCGGCGGCTGGGCGGGCACGGTCCTGCTGGGGCTGCTCGCGGTGCTCGGCGTCGTGTCGATCACGCTGTACGGGTCCTACGCGGCCCGGGCCCGGGAACGCCGGCCGATGCTCACTGCGGCGGCAGTTCGCCACTGAGGCCCGTGTGACGGCGGTCCCGGAGAACCGCCGAATCCGTCCTCTCCTCCCTACAACCACGGCTCCCCCGTACGCGTCCAAAGGTCGAGGCAACCGCGCCGGGAGTACAGGGGAGTTGGTGACCGTGAGCCGTGCAGGACACCGGGGGACCATACGGGGACGGGGTGGTGTCGCCCTCGGCATCACCGGGCTGGTGGTACCGCTGGGCTTCGCGCTCGGCGCCGCGCCGGCCCAGGCGGCGTCGTGCACGACGTCGACCGGGCCGTACCAGAGGCAAGTCGAGAAGTTCATGGGCCTGAAGGTCGACGGGCGGCAGTCGCCGTCCGACTGCAAGGCGATCCAGACCTTCCAGCGCTGGCACGGGATCACCCCGACCATCGGCTACGCGGGTCCGGTCACCTGGCGCACGATGAACACGATCCTCGCCCAACGGGCCGCGGGCACGACCCCGAACAAGGCCGGCACGTGCCCGACCAACAAGGGGCGCATCGCCTGTGTCGACCTGACCAGGCAGCTGAGCTGGATCCAGGACGGCTCGAAGCTGAAGTACGGGCCGGTGCCGGTGCGGACCGGGCGGGACGGCGCGGAGACCCGGACCGGCGCGAAGCGGGTCTACTACCGCAGCGCCAACCACTGGTCGACGATCTACAAGGTGTGGATGCCGTACTCGCAGTTCTTCGACGGAGGGCAGGCGTTCCACTCGGTCACCAAGAGCATGTACAACCCGCCGGGCTCTGGCGGCTGCGTCAACATGCGGCCGGCGGACGCCAAGGCGTACTGGAACCTGCTCAAGAACGGGGACGACGTGTACGTCTACGGCCGCAAGCCCGGAACCTGACGCTCGTTGTCAGTCCGCTCCGGTAGCGTCCGAAGGGCAGGTGCGGATGGCGACAGGGGCGGACCCATGGGTGATCTGGCAACGACGCAGGACCTCGAGTCCCGGCTGGAGGGCTACCGGAGAGAGCTCACCGGTTACTGCTACCGCATGCTCGGATCGGCTTTCGAGGCGGAGGACGCGGTCCAGGACACCATGGTGCGGGCCTGGAAGAGCTTCGAGAAGTTCGAGGGGAGGTCCTCGCTGCGTTCCTGGCTGTACCGCATCGCCACGAACGTGTGCCTGGACATGCTGAACGCGGGCAACCGCCGGGCCCGCCCGATGGACCTGACCGCCGCCACCCCGGTGGCCCAGGCGCAGCTCACCGCCCGTTCGGAGATCACCTGGCTGGAACCGGTGCCGGACGGGCGGGTGCTGACGTCGGTGGCCGACCCGGCCGACACGACGGTGGCGCGGGAGTCGATCAGGCTGGCGTTCGTCGCGGCGCTGCAGCACCTGCCACCGAAGCAGCGCGCGGTGCTGATCCTGCGGGAGGTACTGGCGTGGAGGGCCGCCGAGGTGGCCGAGCTGCTGGGCACGTCCGTCGCCTCGGTCAACAGCGCGCTCCAGCGGGCCCGCGCCACCCTCGCCGAGTACGACCCCTCGGACTCCGATCCGGCGGACCCGCTCGACCAGGAGCAGCAGAGGCTGCTGGAGCGCTATGTCGCCGCCTTCGAGGGGTACGACATGCAGGCGCTCACGGCACTGCTGCGTGAGGACGCGACGATGTCCATGCCGCCGTACGACCTGTGGCTGCGCGGCCACGACGACATCGTGGGCTGGATGCTCGGCGTCGGTGAGGTGTGCCGCGGCTCGAAGCTGGTGCCCACGGTGGCCAACGGCTCGCCGGCCTTCGCCCAGTACCACCCGAGCCAGGACGGCGAGGGGTACGAGCCCTGGGCGCTGATCGTGCTGGAAGTCGCCGGCGGCCGGATCGGCGCGATGGACTTCTACCTGGACACCAAGCGCTGGTTCCCGCTGTTCGGACTGCCGGAGCGGCTCAGCGCCGGGGGCTGACCGGCGAGGGCCGGTCCGGGCCGTCGTCGCCCAGCCCGGCGAGGGCGAGCAGCGTGAGCAGTTCGGGACCGGCGTTCGCCAGGCGCAGCTCCCGGCCGAGTCTGCGGGCGGTGAGCCTCAGCCGGGCGACGGCCTCGACGGCGGTCAGATCGGCGACGGCCAGCCGGGCCGCGTCGCACACGACCTCCCGGCCGGCGCAGTCCCCGGTGGTTCGTCTCCGCAGCCGGGCGCACAACAGCGGCACATCGGCCGGGGTGATCCGGCCGACGAGTTCCAGAACGATCGGCTGCCGAGTGCTGTCCACACGGGAGGAGACCGCGCCCGCGACGGCGACTCATCGGATCGGCGCGGCCGCTTCCCGCGTGGGGCCCGGCGGGCACGGGTGCCCCGGGGCGGTCAGCCGACGGGGAAGGCGCCCGTGTCGATGATCTCCGCCTTGCAGCCCTCGGGTGCGTCCGTCTCCTCCCAGAGGCGGACGGGGCCGTCCCGCTCCCGGCCGTGAGGGGCCGGTGGGTCGACGCTGAGTGCGCTCATGGCGGTCTCTTCTGTCGGCGCGTCACCGAGTCCGGCATGCCGAACGGGACCGGCGGCCCACCACCGGTCCCGTTCGCCCGAAGGGCGTCACCCGGGCCCGTGCCCGAGCTCGCCCGGGTCAGGCGATGCGCTCCAGCACCACCGGGGTCGCCTGGTACGAGGCGCCCGGTGCGGCGATGTCGAAGGAGCCCTCCAGGGACTGCAGGGCGTAGTCGAACTTCTCGGGGGTGTCCGTGTGCAGGGTCATCAGCGGGGCGCCCGCGGTGACCTGGTCGCCGGGCTTGGCGTGGAGCTCGACGCCCGCGCCCGCCTGCACCGGGTCCTCCTTGCGGGCCCGGCCGGCGCCCAGGCGCCAGGCCGCCACGCCGACCTCGTAGGCGTCGAGACGGGTCAGCACGCCCGAGGCCGGAGCCGTGATCACATGCTGCTCGCGGGCGACCGGCAGCGCGGCGTCCGGGTCACCGCCCTGTGCGGCGATCATGCGGCGCCAGACGTCCATCGCCGAACCGTCGGCCAGGGCCTTCGCCGGGTCGGCGTCCTTGATCCCGGCCGCGTCGAGCATCTCGCGGGCCAGTGCGAGGGTCAGCTCCACGACGTCCGCCGGGCCACCGCCCGCCAGCACCTCGACGGACTCGCGAACCTCCAGGGCGTTGCCCGCGGTGAGGCCGAGCGGCGTCGACATGTCGGTCAGCAGCGCGACGGTCTTCACCCCGTGGTCCGTACCGAGGCCGACCATGGTGGAGGCGAGCTCGCGGGCGTCCTCGATGTTCTTCATGAAGGCGCCGGAACCGACCTTCACGTCCAGCACGAGCGAGCCCGTGCCCTCGGCGATCTTCTTGGACATGATCGAGGAGGCGATCAGCGGGATGGCCTCGACCGTGCCGGTGACGTCGCGCAGGGCGTACAGCTTCTTGTCGGCGGGGGCGAGCCCGTCGCCCGCTGCGCAGATGACCGCGCCGGTGGTGTCGAGGACCCGCAGCATCTCCTCGTTGGACAGCAGCGCCCGCCAGCCGGGGACGGACTCCAGCTTGTCGAGCGTGCCGCCGGTGTGGCCGAGGCCGCGGCCGGACAGCTGGGGAACGGCTGCGCCGCAGGCGGCGACCAGCGGGGCCAGCGGGAGCGTGATCTTGTCACCCACGCCGCCCGTGGAGTGCTTGTCGGCGGTCGGGCGCGACAGTGACGAGAAGTCCATGCGCTCGCCGGACGCGATCATCGCGGCGGTCCAGCGGGCGATCTCCGTACGGTTCATGCCGTTCAGCAGGATCGCCATCGCCAGCGCCGACATCTGCTCGTCGGCGACCTCGCCACGGGTGTACGCGTCGATGACCCAGTCGATCTGCTCGGGGGTGAGCTCGCCGCGGTCGCGCTTGGTGCGGATGACGGAGATGGCGTCCATGTGCTTGGGGTCCTTCCGGGTGCGAACCAGGTGGTGCGGAAAAATGTCGCGGCCCCTCCGCCGGAGCAGCGGAGGGGCCGCCGGGTCATGACCGTGCGGGGCCCGGGGCGTGTTGCGAAAGTAGCGTCGTCCGCCCCCGCCCAGACGGGGAAGCACGCCCTAGCCGGGCTTCTCCGGGTCGAGCTTCTGCGGGCCGAAGGCCAGGGGCAGCATCTCGGAGAGGGGCAGGATGCCCGCCTCGGTCTCCAGCAGCAGGCCGGGGCCGCCGAACTCGTACAGCAGCTGGCGGCAGCGGCCGCACGGCATCAGTACGTCGCCGTTGCCGTCCACACAGGTGAAGGCCGTGAGCCGGCCACCGCCCGAGGCGTTCAGCTGCGAGACGAGCCCGCACTCGGCACACAGCGACAGTCCGTACGAGGCGTTCTCGACGTTGCAACCGCTGACCGTGCGGCCGTCGTCGACGAGAGCGGCCGCGCCGACCGGGTAGCCCGAGTACGGGACGTACGCGTGGGACATCGCGTCCCGCGCCGCCTCCCGCAGGGCTGCCCAGTCGACGGCGCCGGCGTCGGCCGCCGGCGCGGGGCCGGGCGTCACTTGCCCTGGCCCTTCTTGTACGGCTGTCCGTCAGCCTTGGGCGGCCGCAGACGCTGCGCCGACAGCGCGAGCACCAGGAGGGTGGTCACATAGGGAGCGGCGTCCACGAACTGGCTGGGCAGCGCGTCGGTGAGCCCGTACCAGGCGAAGAGCAGGCCGGAGACACCGAGGCAGATACCGGCCTGCAAGTGCTTCCTCTTGTACAGCTGCCAGGCGAAGACCAGCACCAGCAGGATCGCCAGGAGCAGAAGCATGGCGTGGACGTTCTCGGCGCCGCCGCGCAGCTTCAGGCTGTCGGTGAAGCCGAACAGTCCGGCACCGAGCGCCAGTCCGCCCGGCATCCAGTTGCCGAAGATCATGGCGGCGAGACCGATGTAGCCTCGGCCGCCGGTCTGGCCCTCCTGGTAGATACCCGTGGAGACGATGGCGAGGAACGCGCCTCCGAGTCCGGCCAGCGCACCGGAGACGATCACGGCGATGTACTTGTACTTGTAGACGTTGACGCCGAGGGACTCGGCGGCGACGGGGTTCTCACCGCAGGACCGCAGCCGCAGACCGAAGCCGGTGCGCCACAGGACCCACCAGGTGGCAGGCACGAGCAGCAGCGCGACGACGGTCAGCAGGGAGAGGTTGGTGACCAGTCCGCCGAGCACGCCCGCCAGGTCGGAGACGAAGAACCAGTGCTTGGCCTGCAGATCCGCCAGGGCGTCCGAGAGCCCGGGAATCGTGATCTCGGTGATCTCGTCGATGCGCGGGGACTGCTTCGAGGAACCGCCCGGCGCCTCGGCGAAGGTGAAGTCGGACAGGTAGCGGGTGGCACCGACGGCCAGGATGTTGATGGCGACACCGGAGACGATGTGGTTGACGTTGAACGTCACCGTCATGATCGCGTGCAGCAGGCCGCCGAGCGCGCCGCCGATGATGCCCACCGCGACGCCCGTCCACGGGCCCCACTGGTAACCCGCCCAGGCGCCGAACCAGGTGCCGAGGATCATCATGCCTTCGAGGCCGATGTTGATCACGCCCGCGCGCTCGGCCCACAGGCCACCGAGACCGGCGAGACCGATGGGCACGGCGAGCTGGAGGGCGCCGGACACCTGCCCGACCGAGGTGAGGTCGTTGGCGCCGCTGATGACGCGGACCAGCGAGAACAGTGCCAGACCGCCCGCGATGATGAGCAGGATCATGGGCACGGAAAGGGTGCGACGGGCGCGCTTGATGGGCGCCGCGCCGGCCGGGACGGCCGTGGTGGTCGTCACGCGGCCACCTCCTCACGGTTCTTGCGGGCCTGGGCGGCGAGTTCCTCGCCGACCTTCTGCTGCTGGCGGCGGAGCCCGTACTGGCGGACGAGTTCGTAGGACACGACGACCGCGATCACGATCAGGCCCTGCATGATGATGGAGATCTCCTTGGGGTACCCCGCGAGACCGAGCCCTTCCGCCGTCTTCTCCAGGAAGGAGATGAGCACGGCGGCGAAGAAGATGCCGATGGGGCTGTTGCGGCCCAGCAGCGCGATGGTGATGGCGGTGAAGCCGACGCCCACCGGGAAGCTGAGGCTGTAGGTGTGGGTCTGTCCCAGCAGCATCGGCATGCCGGCGAGGCCCGCGACCGCACCCGAGATCAGCATGGCCGTCATGACCATCCTCTTGGCGTTGACGCCACTCGCCTGCGCCGCGGACTCGCTGGCGCCGGTGGCGCGCAGGTCGAAGCCGAAGCGGGTGCGGTTCAGTACGAACCAGTAGACGAGGCCGAGTGCGAAGGCGACGAAGGTGAAGCCGTAGATGGTGCCGCCTTCGAGCTCGAGACCGGGTACCCAGCCGGACTCGGCGATCTCTCCGGTCGTCAGGTCGTTGGAGCCCTTGGGCTGCACACCGAGGTTGGCGGGCAGGATCAGCCAGGCGATCAGGCTGGTCGCGATGGCGTTCAGCATGATCGTGGAGACGACCTCGCTGACCCCTCGGGTCGTCTTCAGGAGGCCCGCGATACCGGCCCAGAGCGCGCCGACGAGCATGGCGACGAGCACGATCAACGCGACGTGCAGCGGGCCGGGCAGCTCGACGGAGGCACCGACGACGGCCGCCAGCATCACCGCGAGGCGGTACTGGCCGTCGACGCCGATGTTGAACAGGTTCATCCGGAAGCCGATGGCGACGGCGAGGGCGGCGAGGTAGTAGATGCCGCTCTGGTTGAGGATGTTCACCTGGACATCGGTGAACTCCACCTGCTCCGCCATCAGCTGGTAGGGCTCGACGGGGCTGAGGCCCGACGCCAGCAGCACCACGGAGGTCAGCACGAAGGCGACGACCAGGGCGAGCGCCGGCCCGGCGAAGCCCAGGATCAGCCGGTCCTTGTCGATTTTCTTCATCGGCCCTCACCGGTTCCGTTCTCGTGGTGCTCAAGGTGGCCGGTGGCGGCGCCGGTCATGGCCGAGCCCAGCTCCTCGGGGGTGATCGTGGCGGGGTCGGCGTCCGCGACCAGCCGGCCGCGGTACATCACCCGCAGGGTGTCGGAGAGCCCGATGAGCTCGTCCAGGTCGGCCGAGATCAGCAGCACCGCGAGACCCTCGCGGCGGGCCTCGCGGATCTGGTCCCAGATCTGCGCTTGCGCGCCGACGTCCACACCACGGGTGGGGTGGGCGGCGATCAGCAGCTTGGGCGCGTGGCTCATCTCGCGACCGACGATCAGCTTCTGCTGGTTGCCGCCGGAGAGGGAGGCCGCGGTGACCTCGATCCCGGGGGTGCGGACGTCGTACTCACGCACGATCCGCTCGGTGTCCTTGCGGGCGGCCTTGAGGTCGAGCAGGCCGTTCTTGCTGTTGGGACGCTCGGTGACATGGCCGAGGATACGGTTCTCCCACAGCGGGGACTCCAGCAGCAGACCGTGCCGGTGGCGGTCCTCGGGGATGTACCCGATCCCGTCCTCGCGGCGCTTGCGGGTCGGCGCGTGGGAGATGTCGGCGCCGTCGAGGGTGATCACGCCGCCGTCGGGGTCGCGCATGCCCATGAGCGCCTCGATGAGCTCGGTCTGGCCGTTGCCCTCGACTCCCGCGATGCCCATGACCTCACCCTTGTGGATGGTGAGGGTGATGCCCGCGAGGACCTCGCGGACGACGCCGTCGGGGTCGACCGCGGTCAACCGGAGGTTGTCGACGTCGAGCATCGGCACATCGGTGACAGTCGACTCGCGCGTCTCCGGCGAGGGGAGCTCGCTGCCGACCATGAGCTCGGCCAGCTGCTTCGTGGTGGTGGTGCGCGGGTCGGCGGTGCCCACGGTCGTGCCGCGGCGGATGACGGTGATGTCGTCGGCGACCGACAGCACCTCGCCCAGCTTGTGGGAGATGAAGATGACCGTGAGGCCCTCGGCCTTGAGCTCCCGCAGGTTGTCGAAGAGCGCGTCGACCTCCTGCGGGACCAGCACGGCGGTCGGCTCGTCGAGAATCAGAGTGCGGGCACCGCGGTAGAGGACCTTGAGGATCTCCACGCGCTGGCGGTCGGCGACACCGAGCTCCTCCACGAGGACGTCCGGGCGGATGTTCAGCCCGTACGCGTCCGAGATGTCCTTGATCTTCTTCCGGGCCTTGGCACCGATGCCGTACAGCTTCTCGCCGCCGAGGACGACGTTCTCCAGCACGGTGAGGTTGTCGGCCAGCATGAAGTGCTGGTGGACCATGCCGATGCCGGTGGCGATGGCATCGGCCGGGCTCTGGAAGCTGACCTGATTGCCGTCGACCGTGATGGTGCCCTCGTCCGGCTTCTGCATGCCGTAGAGGATCTTCATGAGGGTCGACTTGCCGGCACCGTTCTCACCGACGAGAGCATGGACTGTGCCCTTGCGGATGGTGATGTCGATGTCGTGGTTGGCGACGACGCCAGGGAAGCGCTTGGTGATGCCGTGCAGTTCTACGGCAGCAGCAGCCGGCGGCGATGACGGACTGGACGCGTTGATGACGCACTCTCCTTGGAGGAAGGAGCGAGAAGCAGGGGCAGGGCAGGCGTGGGGGCGGGCTGTTCCGCGGTCGGGGGTGGTGGCGAAGCTATCGCGCCCGAAGGAACTCTACGCGCGTAGCAGCAACAAGGAGCGAGAACCGGTGGACGGAACCCGGTCCGGGCCCGGAGGGGCTGCTTCGCGCCGCCCCCTCCGGACCCGTGGGCCCGTGGTTCCCGTCGCCCGGTTACGGGGCGGTCTTGACCGTGACCTTGCCCGCGATGATGTCGGCCTTGGCCTTGTCGATCGCGGCGATGACCTCGGTCATCGTGGTGAAGGCCGGGTTGGAGGTGGCCAGGCCCACGCCGTTCTTGTCGAGGCCGTAGCGGACCTCACCGGACTGCGGCTTGCCGTCCTTGACCGACTTGATCAGGTTGTAGACGGCACCGGACACGTCCTTGGTCACCGAGGTGAGGATGTAGTCCTGGTACTGGGCGAGACCCCGCTGCTTGTACTGGTCGGAGTCCACGCCGATGGCCCACTTCTTGGCCTTGGCGGCGGCCTCGATCGAGCCCGAGCCGGCGAGACCGGCGGCTGCGTAGATCACGTCGGCGCCCGCGTCGAGCTGGCCCTGCGCGGCGGCCTTGCCCAGGTCCGGCTTGGAGAAGCCACCGAAGTCCGGCGGCTGGGTCAGGTACTGGACCTTGACGTTGACGTTCTTGTTGGTGTCCTTGACGCCCTGGACGAAGCCGGCCTCGAACTTCTTGATCAGCGGCACCTCGACGCCGCCGATGAAGCCGACGGTGTTGCTCTTGGTGACCTTGGCGGCGGCGACACCGGCCAGGTAGGAGCCCTGCTCCTCGTTGAAGACCAGGTTGGCGATGTTCTTGCCGGTCTTGGAGGTGTCGTCGATGAGGCCGAACGTCGTGTTCGGGAACTTCGGCGCGACCTCGGCGATGGCGGGGGCGTAGGCGAAGCCGACGCCGATCACCGGGTTGTTGCCGGCCCGGGCCAGCGAGGTGAGGCGCTGCACCTTGTCCGGGTCGCCCTCGCCTTCACTGGGCTCGGCCTCGGCGCCCGTGACGTCGAGTTCCTTCTCGGCCTTGGCGAGACCCGCGTAGGCGGCGTCGTTGAACGACTGGTCTCCGCGGCCGCCGATGTCGTAGGCGATGGCCGCCTTGGCGCCACTGCCCGATCCGGCCTCGGACGAGGACTTGCCGCCACATGCGGTGGCGGACAACGCGAGTGCCGTGGACGCGATGCCCACGGTGGCGATCCTGGTGATCCGGCGCACTAGAGGCTCCTTATAAACCTGACCGAAAGCGCCACTTCCGGCGCTGGTTTTGCGGCGATCGTAACGCGCGTAGATGTCAGGTAAAGACGTGTTCGACAGCCGTTATCGGATCGTCGCGTTGGACGAACGTAAGGTGAACTGCCCGGTTACGATCGGTGGTCGTCCAGCAACGCCGCCGCCGTGAAGAGCTCGACGCCGACACGAATCGCCTCCTCGTCCACGTCGAAGTCGCCCCGATGCAGGTCGAGGCGCGAGCCCGAGCCGGGAGCGCGGACGCCGAGGCGGGCCATCGCGCCCGGAACGTGCTCCAGGTACCAGGAGAAGTCCTCACCTCCGAGACTCTGCTCGGTGTCCTCGATCGCCTGCGATCCCCGCCGCGCGGCGTGGGCGTCGCGCAGCAGCTCCGTGATCACCGGGTCGTTGACCACGGGCGGCACCCCGCGGATGTAGTTGATCTGGGACTTCGCGCGGTGCAGCGTGG
Source organism: Streptomyces sp. HNM0645 (assembly GCF_030056615.1). Lineage (NCBI taxonomy): Bacteria > Bacillati > Actinomycetota > Actinomycetes > Kitasatosporales > Streptomycetaceae > Streptomyces > Streptomyces sp. HNM0645. The sequence goes on from NZ_JASHLT010000043.1 coordinate 105,063, forward strand.
CGATCTCGTCGACCGCCGCGTGGACCAGGTCCGGGGCCTCGCGCCAGGCGGGCAGATCCAGACAGCGGACGGTGCCCGCGAGCTCCGCGTGCTGCGGGATGACGTTGCAGGCGTGCCCGGACTCGATACGGCCCCAGGTCAGGGCCAGTCCGGAGCGGGTGTCCACCCGGCGGGACAGCAGCGCGGGGACCTCGGTGACGATCTTGGCGGCGGCGGTGACGAGGTCCGTCGTCAGATGCGGACGCGCGGTGTGGCCGCCGGGGCCGTCGAGGGTGATCTCCAGCCGGTCGCACGCCGAGGTGATGGGACCGATGCGCAGTCCGATCCGGCCGACGTCGACACGGGGATCGCAGTGCACGGCGATGATCCGGCCCACGCCGTCCAGTGCCCCCGACTCGATCGCGTCGGCCGCGCCGCCCGGCAGCACCTCCTCGGCGGGCTGGAAGATCAGCCGCACCGGGTGGGGCAGCAGGCCCTGCCGGTCGAGGTCGGCGAGGACCAGTCCGGCCCCGAGGACCGCCGTGGTGTGGACGTCGTGGCCGCAGGCGTGGGCCCGGTCCGGCACGGTCGACCGGTACGGCACGCCGGTCTTGGTGTCCGGAATTGGGAGGGCGTCGATGTCGGCGCGCAGGGCGAGCATGGGCCGGACCCCGTCCGTACCCACGTCGCACACGAGTCCCGTGCCCGTCGACAGCACCTGCGGGCGCAGGCCGGCGGCCTCCAGCCGCGCCTTGATCGCGGCAGTCGTGCGGAACTCCTGGTTCCCGAGCTCCGGGTGCATGTGCAAGTCCCGGCGGAAGGCGATGAGTTCGGTGCGCAGGGCGTCGGACAGCGTGCCGGGCAGAACGTAGTCGCCGGGCAACTCGGCTTCGCCGGGGAGGCCGGCGTCGGGCTCGCGGGACATCAACTGGTTCACCCGTTGAAGAGTAGGCCCCTTCAAGGCCCAACTAACTCGAGATCAACAAAAGTTCAGCCCTATAGGGGGAAGAAAATGCGTCTGACGACGCTTGGCCGTCGTTCGGTGTGGGTAAGCTCACCCGCTGCTGACCACGATATGGACACTCCGGCCTCCTGTCGCGTCCAGGTCGGCCGGTCGGGTCCCCCGGGCCGGCCGGGCGGGGGACGTCCGTACGCCGGTCCGGCCCGCCCCCGGGCTCTGCGCACCGGCCGGCCCGTCGCGCCCCCCGTCCGCGCGGCACCGGCCGCGTCCGAGCGGGGCGGGACCGCCCCCTGCTCCCCGGTCCGCTCCGAACTACCCGGTCCACCCCTGCCGGGCGCCGGGCTCCGGGCCGCTCGTGGCCCTCGGACCTGGTCCGTTCGCCTGGGCCCGGGGGCCGGCGCGTCAGACGGGCGCCGAGAGCCGCTGCACATGCCGTGCCGTACCCGTGACCCCCGCGAGGAAGCCCTGGGCCCGTGGTGACGCCGTGTCCCTGAGCCACTCCGGGGCGATGTCGCACACGGCAACCGTCACACCGGTGCCCACCAGCGCGAGCGGCAGGGTGTGCACGACGGTGGAGGGGAAGCTCAGCACCGTACGGCCGACCGGCCCGCGCCGGGCGATCAGCTCCAGGGGCAGATCGGGCCGGACGATCTCCAGACCGGTGCCGACCGCGAGCCGGTGCAGCTTGTCCGCGCCCTCCCGGCGATGGGCGAAGTAGCGGGTGGCGCCGTGCGCACGGGCGAGCGAGGCGACGGCGTCCAGGTACCGCTGGAGATCGACCACCCCGGTCTCCACGAGCGAGGTGCCCACCAGGTCCGCGCCCCGGGTGAGCAGCGGCGGGCCGAACCGCGAGCGCGTCCAGCGGAACCGGTTGGGGGTGACGGTGATGCCGTCCGGCGCTTCCTCCACGGGCATCGCGGTGAAGAGCTCGACCTCGCGGCGGCGGGACGGCGTGAGCCGCCGGCGGGCGGCCGCCGAGACCGGCGCGAGCAGCAACTCCCGCGGGCCGCGACGGCCGCGGCGGTGCCAGCGCACCAGCCGTTCACCGCGCGTCAGCTGCGCCACGAACTCCATGGTGGCCGTGCCGTCGTCGACCACGGTCAGCCGCCGGGTGCCCACGAGGGCGAGCAGAAGCTGCACATAGCGGGAGAACGGGTCGCCGATGACGATCCGCTCGGCCCGGCGCAGCACGGGGCCCAGCTCGCGCACGGTCCGTACGACCGAGTCGGCGCCGCCGCGGGCCTCCTGCCAGCGCACCGTGATCCCCTCGTCGCGCACCAGCTCCGCCATCCGGCGCAGCTGCCCGCGGGACATGGGATCGGTGGGCGGGAGCACGACGACCGTCAGGTCGCCGCCCCCGGGGGCCGCGTCGCGGGCGGCGCCCGGTCCCGGCTGCGCGGGTATCGCGGCCAGGGCGGGGGGGTGCGCCCACTCCAGGACGTTCAGCAGCTGGACCGGGCTCTCGACGAAGGCGAGGTCCATGGGAGTCAGACCGCGACCGGCTCGGCCCGCTCGCTCTGCTCGGCCTCGGCGACGACGCCGGGGACGCGGCGGAGCTTCTTCATCGGGGCGAGCTCGGACTCGTAGACCTTCTTCACTCCGTCGCCGAGGGCGGCCTCGATGGTGCGGATGTCGCGGACCATGCGCTGCAGACCGCCGGGCTCGACGGAGGCGGCCTGGTCCGAACCCCACATGGCGCGGTCGAGGGTGATGTGGCGCTCGACGAACGCGGCACCGAGCGCGACGGCCGCGAGGGTGGTCTGCAGACCGGTCTCGTGGCCGGAGTAGCCGATCGGGACGTTCGGGTACTCCTGCATCAGGGTGTTGATCACACGGAGGTTGAGCTCCTCGGCCTTGGCCGGGTAGGTCGAGGTGGCGTGGCAGAGCAGGATGTTCTCGCTGCCGAGGACCTCGACGGCGTGCCGGATCTGCTTCGGCGTCGACATGCCGGTGGACAGGATGATCGTCCTGCCGGTGGCGCGCAGCTCGCGCAGCAGCTCGTCGTCCGTGAGGGAGGCGGAGGCCACCTTGTGGGCCGGGGTGTCGAACTTCTCCAGGAAGGCGACGGCCTCGGTGTCCCACGGGGAGGCGAACCAGTCGATGCCGCGCTCGCGGCAGTGCTCGTCTATGGCGCGGTACTCGTCCTCGCCGAACTCCACCCGGTGGCGGTAGTCGATGTACGTCATCCGGCCCCAGGGGGTGTCGCGCTCGATGTCCCACTGGTCGCGGGGGGTGCAGATCTCCGGGGTGCGCTTCTGGAACTTGACCGCGTCGCAGCCCGCGTCGGCGGCGGCGTCGATCAGCGCGAAGGCGTTGTCCAGGTCGCCGTTGTGGTTGATGCCGATCTCGCCGGTGACGTAGACGGGCCGGCCGGGACCGGCGGTCCTTCCGCCGAGGGTGCGCAGACGGGAGTTCATGAGGGGTTCCTTAACGGTTCGGCTTACTGGGCGGGGGTGCTGAGGGTGGGACCGAGAAGCCAGGTGGCGATCTCCCGGATCGCGCCGGCGCCACCCGGGGTGGTGGTCACGGCACGGGCGGCGGCACGCACGGAGTCGTGCGCGCTCGCCACGGCGACGGGCCAGCCGACGAGCCCGAAGCAGGGCAGGTCGTTGACGTCGTTGCCGGCGTAGAGGACCCGCTCGGGCGCGACCGCGTTCTCCGCGCACCACCGCTCCAGGGCGGCGTCCTTGCGGTCGATGCCGTGCAGGACGGGGAGGCCGAGCTTGCTGGCCCGGGCCGCGACGACGGGGTTCTGTTCGGTGGAGAGGACCAGCAGCCTCAGCCCGGCACGGCGCAGCGCGGCGATGCCGAGGCCGTCGCCGCGGTGCACGGCGACGAGTTCGCGTCCGTCGGAGTCGACCAGGACGCGGTCGTCGGTCTGGGTGCCGTCGAAGTCGAGGACGACGGCGTCGACGTCCGCGCGGGTGGGGACGGCCACCGGGTCGAGCAGCGGCGCGAGGGCACGTGCCCGGGCGAGGTCGTGCGGGTCGTCGATCTCCAGGACCCGTGCGGGGTCGGTCTCGACCAGCGCGGTGCGCCCGAAGAAGCGGTGCCCGTGGACGCGGAGGCCGCGGGCGTCCATCGCGTACGCGGCCCCGGTCTCCAGGAAGTCCTCGGGCCGGTCCTGCCGCCGGGGGCGGTGGCTCTTGTCGTGGTTGACGCCTAGGCCGTCGTCGTGGGCGGTACCGGCGGGGGCGGGCGTGCCCGTCGCCGCCGCTTCACGGCGCCAGACGAAGGCGTGGAAAGGGGCGACCGTGACCGCGGTGTCGGCGCCGTCCTTCGCCACCGCTGAGGCGACCCGGTCGATGTCGTCGGCGGTGAGGAAGGGGCTGGTGCACTGGACGAGGAGGACCACGTCGACCGTGCGGCCGTGCTCCGCCTCGTAGGCGTCCACGGCGTGGAGCACCGCGGACTCGCTGGTCGCGGTGTCGCCCGCGATGTCCGCCGGGCGCTCGACGCAGTGGACCCGGCCGGCTGCGCCGGCGGCCGTTCCGGCCGCGCGCGCGGCGTCCGCGATCGCCGGGTCGTCGGTGGACACCACGACGTCGGTGACCAGGGGGGATCCGGTGCAGGCCCGTACGGCGCGCGCGACGAGCGGCACGCCGCCGACCGCGGCGAGGTTCTTGCCGGGCACGCCCTTGGAGCCGCCCCTGGCGGGGATCACGGCGAGGACGGTGGTCATGAGGCGGAGCTCCTTCGGGCCTTCGGAACGGTCACAGCTCGCCCATGCGGCGGATGACGGGCGCCACGCGCTGCACGCCGTGCCGGTAGGCGCCGCGTGCCGCCCCGCGCACCGCGTCGCGGACGAGTCGGCGCACCCCGGTGGGACCGGCGGCCGGCGCCGTTCCCGGGAGCGGGCTGCCGTCCGGGGCGAGACGGTGGCGGGCGAGGATCCCCGGCAGGTAGCCGGGTGCCGTGGTGGCGGTGTAGTAGGGGGTGACGGGCGGGAGCTCCGGCTGCCGCAGGAGTGCGGCCACGCGCTCACGCGCCTCGTCGAAGGCAGTCCCGTACCGCCCGTCGGCGGCGACGCCCTGCCGGGCCAGCCATTCCTCGTCGGGTACGGGCCGGTGGTCCCGGTCGAGCCGGTCCCAGGAGGTGAGCAGCCCGGAGCCGAGGAAGTGGTGGTTGCCGAGCGCCTCGCGTACGCCGAGATCGGTGAGGATCGCGGTGGGGATGCGCCGGTGGAGCGCTTCGAGCGCGGCGGTCGAGGAGACGGTGACCAGCAGGTCCGTCCGGTCCAGGACCTCGCCCATGTGCCCGTACACGAGGCTGAGGTTCGGCGGAAGTCCCCCGGGGAGCCGCTCGGCGAGCCTCTGGTACGGCACTTCCTCCAGGTGCGTGGTGTGCTCGCCGGGCAGGGAGCGCAGCTTGAGCAGCACCTCGCGGGAGGGGTGGAGCCTCGCGTGCCCGGCGAGCCGGCCGAGCAGGTACTCACGGTCGGAGCGGCTGTCGGGGACGGACGGCTGGACGGCGAAGACCACCGTGTCCCGGCCGTCCCTCCGCTCGTACGGGGCGCCGCCGAGGAACGGCAGCGCCGCCTCGGTCACCGTCGAGGGATCGGCGCCGACGCCCTCGTACACGGCGCGGAACCGTTCCGCGTCGTGGCGGGAGTTGGCGAGGACGACGTCCGCGCCGTGCCGCAGCAGCAGTCCGTCGGCGAGCTTCTCGTAGACGACGCCGACGTAGCCGGTGACCAGTACGGGCCGGCGGGGCAGCCGGAGGGCCGCGATCCCGTGGAGCACGGCCTGCACGGCGCCGCCGACGAGGGCGAGGACGACGACGTCGTACCCCTCGTCGCGTATCGCGCGGAGGAACTCGGCGGCGGTGACCTCGCGCACGGTGTCCGCCGCGACCCCGACCTCGGCGAGCTGCCGCGCGGTGGGCGTCGCCCGCCCCCGCAGGAGGAATCCGGCCGGTCCGGCGGAGACCTCCGGGTCCTTCCCGGCAGCTATCCGGCGCGCGGTGAGCGCACCCCATTTCCACCGGGTGTCGGAGTCGGCGAGCACGGCGACGCGCGGCGCCTGGCTGGTACGTGATGGCACGCCGAGGACGTTAGAAAGGCATTCGGCTCGGCGGCCCAACTCGGCAGCAACAAAGGGTTAACAGCGCGTCGACTGACGGCGAAAGAGCCCGGGAACCGTCCGGGTTAACAATTCCGCCGCACCTTGTTCACCCGCCGTCCCTCCCGCGGTCAGAGCGAATGACGGGGCCCGCGCCTAATGTCCGACGCGTGGTCAAGCTCTCGGTCATCGTGCCCTTCTACAACGTCCGGGCCTACGCGCCCGACACCCTCGCAAGCCTCCGGGCGAACGTCCGGGAGGACTTCGAGTTCCTGCTCGTCGACGACTGCTCGACGGACGGGACGCCGGAGATCCTGGAGCGTGCCGAACGCGAGGTGCCGGGAGCGGTCCTGATCAGACACGAACGGAACGGCGGGCTCGCCACGGCCCGCAACACCGGTCTGGACGCCGCCCGCGGCGCGTACATCACCTTCCTGGACGGCGACGACTGGCTGGCTCCGGGCTACTACGAGCAGCTGCTCGCGGCCGCCGAGGAACTGGGCGCCGACTTCGTCCGCACCGACCACGTGCAGTGCACGGCCCGGGAGCGCAAGGTCTTCCGGGCGCCCGTCGGCCGCCGGAACGAGGTGCTCCGGCCGCGTGACGCGATCCTGCCCGCCGACCGGTCCACCTCCGTCGACTACCCCATGGCCTGGGCCGGGATCTACCGGCGCGAGCTACTGGACCGGGGGCTGCTGCACTTCACGGACGGCCTGCGGACCGCCGAGGACCGGCCCTGGATCTGGCGGCTGCACCGCGAGGCGGAGTCCTTCGCCGCGGTGGGTCTGCTGGGGATCTTCTACCGCCGCGGGGTCGCCTCGTCACTGACCCAGATCGGCGACGTACGGCAGCTGGATTTCATCAAGGCTTTCGACCAGGTACTCGAAGAAACCGCAAATGATCCGGAATCCGAGCGGCTTCTTCCGAAAGCCGTCCGGACCTACTGCGCCGTCATTTCCCATCATCTGGGATCGATCGAGAGGTTCGAACCGTCCGTCGCCCGGAAATTGCGTTCGACGAGCGCGGACGCCCTGCGCCGTATGCCGCAGGACGTTCTCAAGGACGCGCTCGACGGCATGGACGGCGAACGCTCCTCCCGGCTGCGCAGGCTGCGCCGCCGTGCGACGGGCACACCCGCGGTCTCCGGTGCGGCGGGAGCGGCATGATGGCCACGACGCCGAGCACCGGACCGGACACCGCACGGACCACGCAGATCTTCTTCGCCTCCACCCTGTACGGCGCGGCGACGCTGGCGGCAGCGCTCGACAGCGGCTGCTTCGCGCCGGCTGACCGGCGGCTGCTGCTGGTGAGCAACAACGCGACGACGCCGGAGACGGCGCCCCCGGTCGACCGGATGCCGGGCTTCGAGCGGCTGCGCGGACGCTTCGACGGGGTGCTGTCGTGGAACGAGGCGATCGCGCCCTTCCACCCGGGCGGCTGGTCGCCGCGCCCGGACGACGTCCCGATGTGGGAGCGGTATCTGCGGATGCTGTGGGACCTCCGGGACGACCGGATCGAGCTGGCGCTGGAGTCCGTCCAGGTCAATCCCGCGCTCGCGGTGGCCCAGTTGTTCCCGGACGCCCGCCTCGACGTCTACGCGGACGGGCTGATGAGCTACGGCCCGACGCGGAACAAGATCGATCCGCTGGTGGGCGAGCGGGTGCGCAGGCTGCTGCACCTCGATCTGGTGCCGGGGCTCACGCCGCTGCTGCTGGAGGAGTTCGGGGCCCGGCCGGAGACGGTACCGGCCGAGGCGTTCACCAAGGTGGTCGCCGAACTCGCCGCCGACGCGGAGGACCTGGCAGCCGCGGCGGACATCCGGGAAGCGGCGGTTTCGGCAGACGGTGGCGAGGGGCCCGCGCTGCTGCTCGGGCAGTACCTGGCGGCCCTCAGCATCCTCACCGCGGAGGAGGAGGAAGCCCTGCACGTCCGGATGGTGCGGGGCGCGGTCGCCCACGGCCACCGCAGACTCGTCTTCAAGCCGCATCCGACGGCGCCGGCAGCGTGGTCACGGGCCCTGGAGCGCGAGGCGGAGGGCCTGGGCGCCGAACTGACCGTGCTGGACCGGCCGGTGCTGGCGGAGGTGCTGTACCGGCAGCTGAGGCCGGCGCTGGTGGTGGGGTGCTTCTCCACGGCGCTGCTGACCGCGAGCACGTTCTACGGCATCCCGGTCGCGCGGGCCGGGACCGAGCCGCTGCTCGACCGGCTGAAGCCGTACCAGAACAGCAACCGGGTGCCGGTGACGCTGGCCGACGCGCTGGTCCCCGACCTGGAGACCGGCCGCCCCGGTGCCCCGCGCCCGGTGGACGAGGAGGTGTCGGGGCTGGTCCGGGCAGTCGGGTTCGCCATGCAGCCGCAGATCCGGGCGGATCTGCGCGGGTCGGCGGAGGCGTATCTGACGGCCCACCTCACGGCGGGGAACGCACGCTACTTCAAGCGTCGCCGCCTGACGGTCCTCGGCCTCCCCGGCGGTCTGCCGGTCCCCCGCCACGCCGCGATCCGCCGCATGGCCCGCCGGGTCCGCCGCATCAGGCGCGGCACGCTCGGCTGACGGACGGCTCACCTCCCGGGGCCCGGCGCGCCGGGGACGGGGCCTGCCCGCGCCCCGTGCCGTCCCGGTGCAGTGCGGTGCGGTGCGACCGTGATGCCCCTCCCGCCGCGGCGAGTCTCGCGGTGAAGTCCGGGCGCAGGCGCCCCGAAGCCGTGTCCCGGACTGAGCCTCCCGTGCGAACCACCGGGGACGAGACGGCGAGGGCCGGGACACCACCTGGAGCGATGCGCGCTCGCAAGAGGTCGGTGGCACCCCCCAACGGCGCCCTTTGCCACGGCCGCTGCGCTCGCGGCGGCCGGGCGTCACTCCGGCGCCGGGAGCTCTCCCGTGCAGGTGGCTCGGCCGAACTCACCGGAGGCCGTGGAACTCTGGAGGTGCTTGCCACGGATGGCGAGGGCGCAGCGGGCCCGGCCGCCCTGCTCGTCGAGGACGATGCTGACCACCGGGTCCTTGCCGAGCGGCACGTCGACGGTCTTCTTCCACGGCAGCCGGACCCCCGATGCGGTGGCGGCGGCGTCGGCCCCGGACGCGCCGAGGGCCCGGTAGGAGATGTCGACCGTGCCGGATCCCGTGACCTCGTACGTCACCTCGGCACTGGGAGTCGCCTTCGGCGCCGGCGCGCTCCCGGTCGTGGTGAAGACGCCGTACAGCGCGAGCCCCGCGCAGGCAGCCGCCGTCGCGCCGGCGATGACGAGCCCGCTGCGGTCGAGGCGACGACGCTTCGGACCGGCGCCGGCGGCGCCGGTCCCGGCCTCCTGGACGTCACTCGGGCCGGTGGCCTCCGGCCCCTCCGAATTCTCCGTGGCCACTGTGCATTTCTGGGCTTCTGTGCCCATGAACTCTTCCCCTCGGAAACGAAACCTCTCGGCGCGGAACCCGGCGTTTATACACGACAGTCGAAGTGCGTGGCCAGCGGCTGGAAATAACGGACATCGCGCATCGGTGAATTGGCGTCAAGTCTGAAATCGCCTGTTTGTCGATTCGGTTGACTTGGTGGTCGCGGAGCGTCTAGAACCTCGGCGCCGCTGCGCATGGCTTCCCGTACCGGCAGGTGGGACGGGTGCCGGTGCGGCGCGTATGTCATGACGCACAAGGAAAGGCTTGGCGTGAAACCCAGATTGGGCAGGCTTGTCGCGTGCCTTGCGGTATCTGCGGTGACGAGTTCACTGCTGCCGCAGATCGCTTATGCCGCACCGGTTTCCGGTGATGACGGCGAGGGAATAGTCGACACCGTCACGGGCTGGCTGACGGATGACAGCAAGGAGGGGGAGCTCCCGCCGTCGTACGGGGAGCTGGGGATTGCCGACCGGCAGAAGCTCGCCAAGGGGAGGAAGGACCCGGAGGCGAAGCGGGTCAGGGAGCTGACGTCCCGGCGGACGTCCGGTGCGCGGTTCTGGCAGCTGTCGGACGGCCGGATCGAGGCGGAGCTGTCGGCGGAGCCGACCTCGTACCGGGACGCGGCGTCCAAGTCCTGGAAGTCCATCGACACCTCCGTGCACGGCACGAAGGCGAGGGGTTTCGACTTCGCCAACACGGCGAACACAGGCCGCAGTTGGTTCGGTTCTGATACCGGACGGCTGATGCGGTTCGAGGCCGACGGCGGCGGTGCGGTGACGTTCGGTCTGGAGGGCGCGGGCGAGAGCCTGAAGCCGGAGGCCGAGGGCTCCACGGTCACCTACCGGGACGCGGTGGACGGCGCGGACCTTTCCTACGAGGTGGGACCCGGCCGGGTCAAGGAGAACATCGTCCTGGCCGAACGCCCTGACGGGCCGGTGTCGTTCACGTTCACGCTGGATGCCGAGGGGCTGACGCCCAAGGCGCGCAAGGACGGTTCGGTCGCCTTCTACGGCGAGTTGCCGAACACGCCCGCGCTGGTGATCCCCGCGCCGTACATGACGGATGCCAAGAAGGCGGACGCGTCCGTCCACGGCAAGACGTACAGCACCAAGGTCACCCAGAAGCTCACACGCGACGGGAAGTCCTGGAAGCTGACGGTCACCCCGGACGCGGGGTGGCTGGCGGCGAAGGAGCGTCAGTACCCGGTGGTGATCGATCCGACGATCACCATCGCGCCGACTCCTTCGCAGTCGCAGGACACGATGGTGCTCTCCGACCAGCCGTCGGTGAACTTCGACACCACCTGGAAGCTGTCGGCGGGCAAGACGGACACGGGCACCTCCCGCTCGCTGATCAAGTTTCCGCTGAACGAGGTCCCCGCCGGCACGAAGATCGACTCGGCGCGGCTGGAGATGTACTTCGACCAGGCGCACACCACCAACGGCAACGACGTCGCGATCGGCGCCTACCGGGCGACCGGCGCCTGGGACGAGTCGACGGCGAACTGGTCCAACACCAGTTCGCTGGTGGGCGAGCTCTCGGGCACCAGCGTGCAGGTCGATGACGGTGACGCGGGCACGACGGCCGCGGTCGGCACCTGGCCGGCCTCCGGCTCCTCGCTCACCCAGTACGCGATCGGCCAGGACTACCGCTACAACAAGGACTCGGTGGCCGGGGACGCCTACACCTGGCAGCCGAAGCTGCCGGAGACGGCCTCCTACCGGGTCGACGTGCACTACGTCGCGGCGGCCGACCGGGCCACCAACGCCCCGTACACGGTGACCGGCCAGGACGGTACCGCCACCTACACGGTCAACCAGCAGTCCGGCACGAACGGCGTGTGGGCCTCGCTCAACGGCGGTTCGCAGATCGACTTCGACAAGGGCACCGCCGGCAAGGTCGTCCTCGGCGACGGTCCGGCCTCGTCCACGACCGCCGTCATCGCCGACGCGGTGCGCTGGGTGAACCCCGCCTCGATCGTGAAGAACACCGGCGAGTACAACCAGTGGCACAAGTTCCCGGTCACCGACACGGTCCAGAAGTGGCTCGACGGCACCGCGAACCACGGCTTCGTGCTGAAGGCCACCGACGAGTCGGGCACCGCCCCGACCGGCGGCCCGCGCTACGAGGCCGGTGACGGCTACTACGGCGGCGAGACCGCGACCGTTCCGCGGCTGACCGTCACCTACGGCACGGTCGGCACCGCGCTGGACTCGCCGACCGTCGTGCACGGCACCGGCCCCGAGCTGTCGTGGAAGGCGTACGCGAACACCACCGGCGACAGCGGCCTGGACATCGTCGAGTACCAGCTGCACCGCTCCACGCAGCAGGCGTTCACCCCGTCCGCGGCCACGCTGATCGCGCCGATCGCCAAGACCGCGACCACGTACACGGACACCACCGCGGTCCCGACCCCGGACTCCTCACCGAACGAGATCGGGAAGTCGTACTACTACCAGATCGCGGTCAGGACCGAGGACGGCCAGGTTCTCGGTTCGCCGACCCGCGCGGTGGGCATCCCGAAGGCCGGCCGCACCATGAAGCTGGTCCAGGGCACCGCGGGAGTCACGGACACCACCCTGTCCTCGGCCCAGCCCACCACGAACCAGGACACCATCCAGTCCTGGGGAGTGGGCCAGAAGTGGCTGAGCGTCGGCAACAACTCCGCCACATACGGCAAGACGCGCGCGGCGATGAAGTTCACCACGAGCGACATCCCGGCCACGGCCACGGTGCTGGAGTCGCGGCTCTTCATGTGGGGCGCGGAGACCACCACCGGCAGCAACGGCGCCGTCTACGAACTCCACGGCATGACCGGGGACTTCAACGAGACCCAGGCGACCTGGAACAACGCCACCTCCACCACCGCGTGGACCACCCCCGGCGGCGACCACAGCTCCGTCGTGTCCGACTACACCCCGCAGTGGACCAACGACGTCGGCCGCCACTGGTGGGACGCCACGTCCCTCACCCAGGGCTGGGTCGACACCCCCTCCAGCAACAAGGGCGCGATGGTCAGGCTGAAGGACGAGTCGGCCACCGGCCCGCAGGAACGCACCCTGTTCCTGTCCTCGGAGGCCGCCGACTACCAGCTCGGCCCGCTGCTGCGCGTGATCTACGTCGACTCCACGACCCAGGACACCTACTACGCGCCGCAGACCCCCTCCCGGATGACCCCGAACTCCACGTACACCGTGGACTTCACGGTCACCAACACCACGTCCTCGGCGTGGGCGGCCGGTGAGCGGGAGCTCTCCTACACCTGGAAGCTGCCCGACGGCACGGACGTCACCACCGGCGGCAACCAGCTCGCCACGGCGATCCCGGCGCTGCTGCCGGGCAAGTCCGCCACCATCCAGGCCCAGGTCAAGACCCCGATCAACTCCGACTCCGGCAACAAGCGCACCGAGTACGTGCTGGGCTGGGACGTCCGCAGGATCTCGGACGGCTCCTGGCTGTCGGCCGGTACGGGCGGCATCCCCGCGCTCAAGCAGGACGTCGCGGTCGAGGACCCGACCTCCAACACGCTGGGCCTGGAGAAGTTCTACTCGTACACGGGCAAGAACACCGGTGCCGGCTCCACGGTGATGAACAACCTGGCGGCCGGCAACAGCGTCTGGTCGTACAACGCCGTCAACAACCCGGGCCGCGGGCTCAACACCTTCGCCCGCGTCGCGTACAACTCGCTGGACACCAGCGACACGGTGATGGGCCACGGCTGGTCGGCCCAGCTGTCCGGACCGACGCGCCTGGGCGCGCCGCTGGACTTCCACCCGAACCCCAACCCGACCGAGGTCCGCCTCCCCGACGGCGACGGCACCACACACGTCTTCCGCTGGGACGCCACCGACAACGAGTGGAAGGCACCGGCCGGCGTCCACTACAAGCTGGAGGCCAAGCCGGGCCTGGACTGCACCCCCACCAAGGACCCGGTCCCCGACGCCTGGACGCTCACGCGCCCGGACGGCACCCGCTTCCTGTTCGGCTGCGACGGCTACATGACCTCGGCCGTCGACAGGAACGGCAACACGCAGACGTACGTGTACGAGGAGCGCAAGTCCAACAACAAGCCGACCAAGTTCCTCAAGTACATCACCGACCCGGCCGGCCGTCAGTCACTCACGGTCGAGTACTACAAGAAGGGTGACGCGTCCTACGAGTACATCAACGACTCGGGCGCCAAGGTCACGGGCTCGAACCTGACCAACTCCAAGATCTACGACCACGTGAAGTCCATGACGGACATCTCGGGCCGCAAGATCTCCTTCTACTACACCGACAAGGGCCTGCTGGGTCAGTTCACCGACGGTGTGGGCTCCAGCCAGCCGAAGGACTTCACGTTCACCTACGACGCCACGCAGGGGAACAAGAACGTCAAGCTGGTCAAGGCCACCGACCCGCGCGGCAACGCGACGCGGATGGCGTACTACGCGCCGCAGGCCGGTGACGACCCGAAGTACCACTGGTGGACCAAGACGATCACCGACCGGCTGAACGGCGCCACCGGCTTCACCTACGCGGCGAACGCGACGAACTCCGAGTTCACCGACACCAAGGTGACGGACGCCGAGTCGAACGCCACGGACTACGTGACGGACGACTTCTTCCGCCCGGTCCAGACGACCAACGCCAAGTCCCAGACCACGAAGATGAGCTGGGACGCGGACAACAACGTCACGTACCTGGAGGAAGCCAACGGCGCCAAGACCGCGTACTGCTACGACCAGAAGACGGGCTATCCGCTCTGGCAGCGCGACGCGGAGAACAACAAGTCCGGTGTCCCGGCCCCGTCGGAGTGCGCGCCCGGCACCTACCCTGCCAGCGCGCAGCAGTTCGAGTACCAGACCCGGGCCGACGGCTACGCCGCCGACCTGGTGCGCAAGACCTCTCCGGAGGGGCGCGCCTGGCAGTTCGGCTACGACACGTTCGGCAACCTGAAGACGGTCACCGACCCCAAGGGCGTCGCCACCGCGACGGCGGGTGACTACACGACGTCGTACGACTACGACTCCTACGGCCAGCTGACCAAGGCGACCGACCCGAACGGGAACCCGACGACGAACAGCGACTTCGGTCCGACCGGCTACCCGGCGACGATCACGGACGCGCTGAACAAGTCGACCACGTTCGTCTACGACGAGCGCGGCCGGGTCACCGAGGTCAACGACGCGCTGGGCAAGAAGACCACGCAGACGTACGACACGTTCGGACGTCCGCTGGTGAAGACGGTGCCGAAGGACCAGGCCTCGGGTGATCTCATCACCACCCCGGCTCCGGTCTATGACGCGAACGACAACGTCACCACGTCGACCGCGCCCAACGGCGCCGTATCCACGGCGGTCTACGACGCAGCGGACCAGGTCACCTCGGCGACCGCCCCGAAGGACACGGGCACGTCGGAAGAGCGCAGGACGGCCTACACGTACGACAAGACGGGTCACCTGACGACGACGACCGAGCCCAAGGGCACGCTGACTTCGTCGGACCCGGACGACTACCTCACCACCCAGCACTACGACGCGATCTACCAGCTCACCTCGGTCGTCAACGCGGGCGGTGACAAGGTCAGTTACGAGTACGACAACGTCGGCAACGTCACCACGGTCATCGACCCCAAGAAGAACGCGACCGCGGACACCAGCGACTACACCACCAAGACCGCGTACGACCTGAACCACCGGGTCACGCAGGTCACGGACGCCGCGGGCAAGACCACCGAGCGGGCCTACGACAAGGACTCGCTGGTCGTCTCGACGACGGACGCGGAGAACAACACCACGACCGTCACCTATGACGAGCGCGGCAAGAAGACCGAGGTCAAGGTTCCGCACGACGGCACCACGACCATCACGTACCGGTCGACGAAGTACGAGTACGACCAGGTCGGCAACACGACGCGGGTCATCACCCCGCGTGGTGTGGAAACGGTGAACACGGAGGACTTCGCGTCCCGTACCGAGTTCGACGCGCTGAACCGTCCGGTGAAGCAGTTCCAGCCGTACGACCCGGCCGACGCCCGTTACAACGACCCGAACGTCTACACCCAGACGTTCTACGACGCGGTGGGCCGGGTCTCGAAGACCTCGATGCCGCCGTCGGAGGGGCAGACGGTCCGCAACGACACCACCTACTCCTACTTCGACAACGGGTGGGTGAAGTCCTCGACGGACCCGTGGGACATCGCCACCACGTACGACTACGACGAGCTGGGCAAGCAGACCGCCCGTACGCTCACGTCCGCCGGTGGTTCCTCGAACCGCACGATGACGTGGTCGTACTACCCGGACGGCAAGCTCAAGTCGCGCTCGGACGACGGCGTGCCGGTCGGCAAGTCGGTGGTCCTGGCCGACAACTCCGACACCCAGCACACCTCCGCCACCGGCACCTGGACGAAGGGAGACATCGCCGGCCAGCAGGGCTACGACCACCAGACGCACGCGGCGGGCACCGGCACCGACGCCTTCACGTGGACGCTCAACATCCCCGAGGACGGCACGTACACCGCGTACGTGAAGTACCCGCAGGTGACGGGCGCCGCGACGACGGCCAAGTACACGGTCACGCACTCCACCGGCACGACGGACAAGACCATCAGCCAGGCCACCGGGGCAGGCACATGGGTCTCGCTCGGCTCGTTCACCTTCACCCAGGGCAACGCGGCCAAGCTCCAGCTGTTCCAGAACAGCGCGGGCAAGGTCGTGGCCGACGGTGTGAAGCTGGTGCGCGACAACTCCGGTGACACGGACGCCGAGAAGCACACCTTCGACTACGCGTACGACGTCAACGGCAACCTGACGTCGATCGACGACACGTCTTCGGGCGCGACGGTCGACGCGTACGCGGTCACGTACACCGGCCTCAACCAGGTCCAGAAGGTCACCGAGTCGGCGGGCGGCCAGGAGCAGAAGGCCACGTCGTACTCGTACGACGCCAATGGCCAGCCGGAGACGGTCACACACCCCGACCAGTTCTCCGAGTACACCTACGACCTGCGCGATCTGGTGCAGACGGTCTCGGTCGGCAAGACGCCGACGGACGCCTCACCGAAGGTGACGTCGTACACGTACACGGACCGCGGCCAGAAGCTGAAGGAGACCAAGGCCAACGGCAACACGGTCGACTTCACCTACTTCCTCGACGGTTCGGTCAAGACCCAGAAGGAGAAGAAGGCCAACGGCACGCTGGTCTCGGAGCACACGCTGACCTATGACGCCAACGGCAACAAGGCGCAGGACGTCGGCAGGAAGATGAACGCCGACGCCACGTCGACGTACATCGATGTGACCGCCTCCTACACCTACGACCCGGTGAGCCGGGTCTCGCAGGTGACCAAGACGGGCACGGTCTCGGCGACCGAGACGTATGTCCACGACGACAACGCCAACGTCATCTCGCAGACCGTGAAGGGCGTGTCGTCCACCTTCGCCTACGACCGGAACCGGCTGCTGTCGGCCACCGTCAGCGGCGCGGTGGCGGCCTACAACTACGACCCCTTCGGCCGTCTCGAGACGGTCACGGGTGGTGGCAAGGTCGTGGAGCGCAACACCTACGACGGCTTCGACCACGTGGTGGAGACCTCCAGGCTGACCGGCGAGGGCGGGCAGTCGGTGACGCAGTACGCGTTCGACCCGTTCGACCGGACGGTGAGCAAGACCGCGGCGGGGAAGACCACCGAGTTCGACTACCTCGGCCTGTCGGGCGAGGTGCTGAGCGAAGAGGTCGCCGGCTCGGTCACCGCGTCCTACCAGTACTCGCCGTGGGGCCAGCGGCTCTCGCAGATCAAGGTCTCGGGAGGCGTCGACGAACTGGGCGTGTACGGCTACAACACCCGTGGTGACGTCGAGTCCGTGACCGCGGAGGCCGGAGACACCACCGCCACCTACGGCTACACCGCCTACGGCAAGGACGAGGCCGGCGAGTTCACCGGCATCGACAAGCCCGACCCGGACGACCCGGCCAAGGACGCGTACAACCCGTACCGCTTCAACGCGAAGCGCTGGGACGTCTCCTCGGGCACGTACGACATGGGCTTCCGCGACTACAACCCGGAGCTCAACCGCTTCACCACCCGGGACATGTACAACGGCGCCCTGCAGGACATGGGCCTCACCGCCGACTGGATGACGGCCAACCGGTACGCCTTCACGGGCGGCAACCCGGTCAACCGGATCGAGATCGACGGCCACATGGACTGCGCCACCGGCGGGGACTACTCCGGCGGGTGTGGCTGGGGGCCCTCCGTGGCGGACGAGACGCCGTCCGGTCCGGGTGAATGGGGTAACTCCTGGCAGCTGGGCACCGACGACACACCGTCCACGGACACGGACACGGACGAGGCGGCTGCGGCCCCGGCGCCGCGGCCGGAGCCCATCCCGGTGTGGGAGAACTTCGTCGGCGGTGTGACCCACACGCTGCTGACCGGATTCACCCAGACTGACGGCGACGGCGGCAGCACCGGCATCTGCGCGGGAATCGGTGGAGCGATGTTCACGGGCTACGCGGAGCAGGGCTGCTTCATGGTCGTCCAGACCAGCAACGGCGACTACGACATCGGTTTCACGGAAAGCCATGGCCCGTCGGTCGGCAGCGGAGCCTCCGCCGGCCTCGACATCGTCTGGAGCAATGCGGACAGCTTCAACCAGATCGCGGGTACCGGCGTCGGCGCCGATGCGGCGGCCGGTCCGCTGCTGGGTGTCCACGTCCTGGGTGGTATGGCCGTGAACTCCGAGGACGAATGGTCCTTCCCGACGGACTGGAGCAATCCGTGGGTGGTCAACAGCGACGGTGATCCCGTGTATACCGTCGGCGTCGGCGTCACCTTGGTGACCGGCGTCGACGTGGGCGGAGGAACCAGCTTCACGACGGTCTACGGGGAGAGCGGATGGTGACATGATTCCAGCCGCCCGGGGTGCGGGTGCGCGTTCCTGGCACTCGCACCCCGGGCGGCTCCCTTCCGCAACGTTCCGAACGATGAAAGGAGCAGAATGTCCTACGACAGGGCGTTCCTGTGGGGCCCGGCCAATTTCTCCGCACGGCCGCCTGCCCGGCTGGTGGGGGAGGGCGTCGTCGTGGGCCTCTTGACCGCCGGCCTGGTCGCGGGTGCCGCCGTCACGGGTGTCCTGACCGGTTTCGACACGGTGGGCTCGGTGGTCGGTGTCCTCGTGGGCCTGGCTGCCGCCGGGTATCTGTTCTCGACGAATGCGGGACGCGCACTGGTCGGTGCGGTCGCCCTCTTCGGCGGGGCCCTCGCCTGGTGGATACCGGGCCAGACCGCGCAGGCCGTCCTCGCTGCGCGCGGCGAGAGCCGTACGGTGGTGGTGGCCGAGGTCCACGTCCACCGCTACGAGGGACGGAACTACGTCAAGAACTCCTGCTCGGTGCGCCTTCTTGACGGCACCCCCGTCCCGACCGAGGCCTGGCGCACCTGTGGCGCCACCGCGCGTCCGGGCCAGCACCTCACGATGGTCTTCGACCCGGAGGACGCCGTCCCGCCGACCGACCGTATCCTTCCTGCCACCGCCGCCGAGGCCCTCGCGGGGCCGGCGGCGGCGACTGTGGCCCTCGCGGCGCTGTGCTGCGTCGCGGTGATCCGGTCCCAGCCGTGACCACGCAGGCCATGCGCGCCCGCGGTGCGACCCCGTGCCCCGGTGAGCCCGGGCACGCGCGCGGAGCGCCGGGGCACCATACCTAGTGCCGCATCAGGCAACGTTCGCCCCGTCGGGCAAACCTTGCCTGACGCGGCACTAGCGATTCCCATGCTCGATCCGAACTCGGCGACGCGGACAAGGCGGGGTTCGCCTTGTCCATGCCCTGATCAGCTCGGCAGTCGTGGGAGCGGCGTGAGCCGTGACATGGTCAGCACTCCTGCGCAGGACGGAAGGACGTCGGCCTGCGGTACCCGTACTCGGAACGGCAGCCCTTGTGGAGGCCCCACTCTGGACCGCGATGGTGGTCTGTCATTCGGTGGCGGGCGCCACCGGGGCATCCTCAGGGCCGGTCGGCGTTCCCGGCTGATGGCCGGCAGCGCAGCCTGCAGGCTGACGGGCCCCTGGGCCTGCGTGTGACTTTGATCTGGCAGCCGAGTGACTCCCACGGGAGAAGGGAACGGAGTATGAAGAGGAAACCCCCCGGAGGCCGGGGCCGGACGGCAGGACTCTGCCTGACGCTGGCCCTGCTGACAGGGTGCGCTGGAGAAACGTCGCACACGGACGCGTCCCCGCAGAGCAGCACGAGCACGGACGAGCGGCCGGCCGGGAAACGACAGTCCGGGGAACGGACGGCGGAGAAGGCGTTCGACCTGTTGAGGGACACAGACTCGATGCGGCTGTCGCTCATGATCCGGGCGCCCCAGGGCGGTGCCGTGATCTCGGTGCACGCCGACCGGGACGGCAACTGCACGGGCACTTTCGACATGGGGCGCACACAGCGCGGGGACATCATCAGAGTCGCCGGTGAAGGCGTGTCCTACGTCCGCTACACCGACGCCGCACTCGCGGAGATACGCGCGGAGGCCGCCCGACGCGGGCCCGAAGCCGTGGCGCGGGCCGAGGAGCGCACGGCGCAGGTCCGGGGCAAATACCTCAAGGTTCCGTCCATCAACCCCGCCGTGAAGGACCAGTGCGACCTTGACAAGGCCTTGTCGAAGGCACCCCGGAACGGTGTCGGCGCCCAGCAGCAGCCCGTTGTCGAGCGTGACGGCGAGCGGGTCATACCGCTGCGCGGCCCAGA
Source organism: Streptomyces sp. HNM0645 (assembly GCF_030056615.1). Taxonomy (NCBI): domain Bacteria; kingdom Bacillati; phylum Actinomycetota; class Actinomycetes; order Kitasatosporales; family Streptomycetaceae; genus Streptomyces; species Streptomyces sp. HNM0645. The sequence continues at coordinate 125,179 of NZ_JASHLT010000043.1, forward strand.
GGGGGACGAGGGCCTGACCATGTACGTGGCCGCCGAGGGCGAGCCGTACATCCGCTACATGGAAGGCACATCCCGGGGCGCCGAGATGAAGGTCGAGTTTTCCCAGTACGGCGACCCGGTGCGCGCGGCGGCGCCTCCGGAGGACAAGGTTCTTGAGATCGAGACGGGCCCCGGCGGACTGCTCGACGCCTGACTTCAGACAGGCCTGGTGTCCAGCGGTGTGCTCGTAAGGCGGCTACGGCGGCGACGGAGGACACCTTGATCACGTCGGCGCGATCTCGACTCTCGGCCGACCGGTGTTCGGACGCCCGACGACAGGGTGTCAGTTCCACTGGGTAAGGTGGGTGGTCTGTTCGAGGCATAAGCGGAAGGGCCCGTTCAGCAGCTGTGTCCGCTGCTGGGCGGCAGGCCGGGCAGGGGTGTCGTACCGACAGGTTCCGCGGCGCCTTTCTGCGGCTCGGCTGTGCCGGGCCACCGACGAAGAGGGATGTGTGGAGGCGTACGAGGGGGAGCTCGGCGTCGCCGTCGCGCGTGCCCAGCAAGGGGACGAGGACGCTTTCGCACGGGTGTACCAGTTGGTGCAGCCCGGGCTGCTCGGGTACCTCCGGGGGCTCGTGGGTGAGGACGCCGAGGACGTGGCTTCCGACGCCTGGCTGGAGATAGCCCGCGATCTGGGGCGTTTCCGCGGGGACGGGGCGGGCTTCCGGGGGTGGAGCGCGACGATCGCGAGGCATCGGGCCCTGGACCATCTGCGCAGGCAGAAACGGCGTCCGCAGACGTCGCTCCTGGAGCATGACGTGCTGGAACTTCCGGACGGGCGGGACACGGCCGACGCGGCCCTGGAGACCGTCTCCACCGAGCAGGCACTGGCGCTGATCGGGAGTCTGCCGCGCGACCAGGCCGAGGCCGTACTGCTGCGGGTCGTCGTCGGCCTTGACGGGCCCGCGGCGGCGCGGGTGCTGGGCAAGCGGCCCGGAGCGGTACGCTCCGCCGCGCACCGGGGGCTGAGGAGACTGGCCGAACGACTGGCCCACACGCGACCACGTTCCCTGAAGGACGAAACCACATGACACCGGAACGGGAAGAGCCCCGAACCCCAGAGCTCGAAGCGCTGCTCGCCGCGGCGCGCCGCCCCGGTGCACCCGATCCGGCCGCCCTCGAACGCGCGCTCGCGGCGTTCCGTACGGCGCGGGACGCGGGGCTGCACGCAGCGCCGTCGCCGTGGTGGCGCAGGCGCGGCCGGGACGACTGGCGGTCCACCGCCGAGCGGCGCCGTGGCCGACTGCTCGTCAGGGGGCTGATCGCGGCGCTCGTCGCGGCGTCGCTGGGCGGTATGGCCGTCGCGGCGGGGACCGGCGCGATCCCTTCGCCGTTCGGCGGTGGCGAGGAGCCCGCTCCGGGCCGCAGCCCGGAGCCGACGCGGACCCGGCAGACGGAACGGACACCGGAGGCACCGGTCGTCCCGCCCCGTACGCCGGAGGGCGCGACCGAACCCGGGCAGACGCCGGGCGCGGTGTCCGCCGGCGACGTCGCGCACTGCCGCGCCTATCTGGCCGCGCTGGAGCGGAAGGGTGTGCCGCCCCGGGGCGAGGCGATGGCACGGCTGGAAGCGCGCGCGGGCGGTCCGGAGGCCGTACGGGCCTGGTGCGAGGGGCTGCTGGCAGTCGAGGACCGGCCGCCGGGCAACGGCACGGGCCAGGGCGGTGGCCCGAAGGGCGATCCAGGAGCGGGGCAGCCGTCGACGGCGCCGGGCGGCATGCCTGCCGACGAGCCGGGGGAGCAGGGACGGCCGACCGCACCGGGCGTCTCGGCCGGACGCGGCGACATGGGCACACAGGGCCTGGGCACGGGCGGGTCCGAGGCGTAACCCTCGCGGCCCGTGCCGGCGTAGGGCTACGAGCTCCGCTGAGCGGGCGGACCGTGCGCCACGTTCTGCCCGACCACCACCCCCGACGTCGGGGACGGCGTGGCCCACGACCACCCGGTTCGGTTCACCCGGGCTTGACGGGCGGTCGAGGGGAGGAAGCCGACGCGGAGGCGAGGACGAGGAAGCTGCTCGCCGCGTAGAACAGGGCCGGTCCTGCACTGAAGACGCGCAGATGGGCCTTCAGCGCCTCGTGGTACTCGGGCTCCGTGAGCGACACCCGCTCACTCCGCAACGTCGTGTTGTTCCAGTACGTGTAGTAGTAGCCCGACGCGTCCTCCTTCGCGTCCCTTCCGCCGCCGGTCGCACCACCCGCGAGTGCCAGGCAGATGACGATCCCGTAGGTGAGCTTCAGGGACAGCGGCAGGAGCCACACGTACCTGGCCAACCGCCCCGCGTTCGCCGGCCCGAACAGGGTGCCCGCGGCGCCGGAGGCGAGGCTGCGGACGAAAGCAGCGCCGAAGACCGGGAAGACCAGGGCGAACAAGCCGATCACGACGCTCGTCGGCACGATGTACCCGCCGGGCAGCCAGGTCGAGGCCATCGCCAGCAACGCGATCCCGCAGAGGCTCAGTGCCAGAACGAAGTGCACCCTGCAACCGCCCCGCAGCTCCGGCATGGCGACTCCCTCTCGTGAGCCTCTGTCCAGTGCGGACAGCTTGCAGCACTCCGGCAGTCCAGAGGAGGTCCCATGTCGGCAGGTGCGGCGAGGCGGTCCTTGCCGGGGGCGGGAACGGAGTGCGCACTCCGAGTACGCACCCGCGCGGGCTCATGTCAGCGCCCGGCGTCCGCAGCACTGCCCGTAGTCGGACCGGTTCATCCTTTATCCGATGAATGTGCGTCGCCTGGTTCTCGGTCAGGGCGGCCGTGTATAACCGGCCAACCTTGTCGCGCGGCCGTGCCCGCCGCGCTCTTCCGACGAACCAAGGACGACTTCGTGCTGCCCTCATCCCGTCCCGTTTCCACTGTTGTTGCCATGGCCGGAGCCATGGTGCTGATGTCGGCCTGCGGGGGTCAGGGGTCCTGGGACGCCGACTCCGCGGGGTCCGCCGTGTCGGCCGCGCCCGTCGTGACGCAGGACGGGACCGACGCGTCCGCGTCGGTGAGCCCGCCCCCGTCGGCCTCCGCCTCTGCGTCGGCCTCGATCTCGGCCTCGGCCAGTGCGTCAGCCTCCGCGTCAGCCAAGGCGCCCGGCAGCGCCTCGGCGACCGGCACTTCGCGCACCCAGGAGGGCGGCACGCAGAACGACCAGCTGGCCGCCGCACCCGCCGAGCCGGACTTCCCCGTGCCGGTGAGCGTCGGCGACGCCACCCAGGTGATCACGGTGAAGGCGAGCGGCTCGTACGCCACGGTCACGGCCTGGTCCAAGGAGGCGTCCGGCTGGAAGGCCGTCGTCTCCGACAGCGGCCGCGTCGGCTCGAACGGGGTCGTCGACGGGGCCACGCGCAAGCAGAGCACGTACACCACGCCCTCCGGCACGTACACGATCACCGAGGGCTTCGGCGTCGAAGCCGGCGGCACCGCCATGCCGTACACGAAGGTCGACTCCAGCCACTGGTGGGTCCAGGACCCGGAGTCGAGGTTCTACAACTCGATGCACACCGAGGAGGGCGCGGACTTCCCGCTCACCGAGTCCGGCGAGCGCGGCAGCGAGCACCTGGTCAACTACCCCACCCAGTACGCCAAGGCCCTCGTCATCGACTTCAACCGCCGGCCCGCCGTCCCGGGCCGGGGAGCGGGGATCTTCCTGCACGTCAACGGCAGCGGCGCCACTGCGGGATGCGTCTCCGTGCCGCGGGCGACGATGGACCGGATCATGGGCTGGATCAAGCCGTCGGCGCATCCGCGTATCGCGATCGGCTGACGGCTGACGGCTGACGGCTGACGGCCACCCGAGCACCGGTGAAGGTTGTACGGGCGATGTCGGCGTCTCTGTGAGAACCGACACTTCCCTTTCCCGTGATGGTCGTGACATCACTGACGCTTGATCAGACATGGACAGCGACTTCGGCACAGTTCCCGGCGCGCAGGACATGCGCGCCTATGTCACCCATTTTGTCGCACAGTTGACCGAACGGAACCGGCTGCCGCTCGACTACTCTGTCTCCAGCCTGCGGATCGTCGACTTCCTCGTCGACGGTCTCCGCCGGGGTGATCCCGAGCGGACGCAGGTCGAGGGGGTCCTGCGGGGTCTCGGCGGGTACGTCGGGGAGGTCATGGTGCGCCGGGCCGGTGGCCGGTGGGTCGACTTCGATGCCGGGCAGCGGGAGTTCTTCGACCAGCCGGTCGGTGTCCGGATGCCCGACGGCCGGGCCTGGAATCCGCTGGGCAAGGTGGTCAACCGCTTCGAGGCGGGCGGCCCGGAGGAGTCCGCGCAACGGCTCTATCTGCAGTTGCACGGCAGGTCCGCCGGCCGTGCCGGTGGTGCCTGCCGGACCGGCAGGACGGTGTCGTGCTGATTCCGCTCTCGACATGACGGCTGCGCAGTGAATCTCGCCGTGACGTAACGGCGGCGCGCCCCCGCACGGGCGCGGAACACGAGAAGGAGGTCTGCCGTGGGTCGGCACATGGGCCGCCGGCACCGGTCGGCTTCCGGCGGGCGGGCGCGCGGACGTCGCGACCACGGCCGCGGACACGTCCGGCGCAACAGCGCGGGGACGTGGGCGATCGCGGTCGTGATACTGGTCTGCGCGTCGTTCGGTGGAGGTGCCGCGTTCGCCTACTGGCAGGAGACCCGGGACGGGGCGGTGGCCGACCGGGCCCTGCCCGCCGCTGATCCGTCGGTAGCCCCGGCACGGAGCCCTCTCGACGCGTCACCGAGCGGCACCCCCGGCGCCGGCGCCTCCGCGTCGCCCCGCCCGTCCTCCTCGGCTCCCCGGCCGTCCGCGAGCGGGGACGTCGCCATCCCCGCCACCGGCCCGGGGACCTTCAGGACGGCGTCGGCCGACGTCCCGGCCGCCGGACGGGGCAGCCGGTTGTGGCGCTACAAGGTGCTCGTCGAGGACGGCATCGACATCGGGGCGAACCAGGCCGCGGCCGAGGTCGCGGCGATACTCGCCGACGACAGGGGGTGGACCCGGGGTGGCAGCCACTCCTTCCGGCTGGTGAGCTCGGGGCCGTACGACTTCGTCGTGAAGATCGCCGCCCCGGGCACCGTCGACCGCGTCTGCGGCGCCGCGGGACTGCTGACGAGAGGGGAGGTGAACTGCCGGGTCGGGGAGGACGTGGTGGTGAACCTCAAGCGGTGGATGCTGGGGTCCCCCGAGTTCGACGGGCCGATCGGCGACTACCGGGCGCTGATCGTCAATCACGAGGTCGGCCATCGCCTCGGCCGCGGCCACGAGGGCTGCCCCGGGCCGGGTGAGCCTGCCCCCGCGATGATGCAGCAGATCAAGGGACTTCAGGGCTGCGTCGCCAACGCCTGGCCGTACGACCGGGACGGCGGGTACGTCGGGGGCCCTGCCGTCCGCTGAGCCGCCCCTCCCTCCCCTGCCGTGCCGCCGGCGCGCCCATGGATCGCCGCCGGCTCCCCACCCCCTTGCGGGTGGGGGCGGCTGTCACTCCACGGCGGCGGACCATCTCGGGCGGACGAGTCCCTCCGCCGTGCCCGTCGGCCGCCCGGAGACGCCGACGAGCGCGAACCTAGGCGGTGCGCAGGGCGGAGGCGGGCCGGACACGGGGTCTGCGATCCGGATGGCGGAAAGTCGATCAGAACACGTCACTCGGGACGTACGTGCCCCACACCTCGCGGAGGGTGTCGCACACCTCGCCGACCGTCGCCCGGGCCCGCAGCGCCTCCTTCATCGGGTACAGGACGTTGTCACTGCCGGAGGCGGCCTCCCGCAGCTCTCCGAGGGCCGCGTCCACGGCGGCCCGGTCACGCCCGGCCCGCAGTCCCGCCAGCCGCTCGGCCTGCCGGACCTCGATCGCGGGGTCGACGCGCAGCGGCTCGTAGGGCTCCTCCTCGTCGAGGGTGAAGCGGTTGACGCCGACGACGACGCGTTCGCCGGTGTCCGTCTCCCGCGCGATGCGGTAGGCGTTTCGCTCGATCTCGCCCTTCTGGAAGCCGCGTTCGATGGCGCTCACCGCGCCGCCGAGCTCCTCCACCTTCCGCATCAGTTCCAGCGCCGCGGCCTCCACGTCGTCCGTCATGCTCTCCACCACGTACGACCCGGCGAACGGGTCGACGGTGGCGGTGACGTCGGTCTCGTACGCGAGGACCTGCTGGGTGCGCAGCGCGAGCCGGGCCGACTTGTCGGTCGGCAGCGCGATCGCCTCGTCGAAGGAGTTGGTGTGCAGCGACTGCGTGCCGCCGAGGACGGCCGCGAGCCCCTGGACGGCTACGCGCACCAGGTTCACCTCGGGCTGCTGTGCGGTGAGCTGCACCCCGGCGGTCTGGGTGTGGAAGCGCAGCATCAGCGACCTCGGGTTCCTCGCGCCGAACTCGTCGCGCATCACCCGGGCCCAGATACGGCGCGCGGCGCGGAACTTCGCGACCTCCTCCAGGATCGTCGTCCGTGCCACGAAGAAGAACGACAGCCGGGGCGCGAAGTCGTCCACGTCCATCCCCGCCTCGACGGCCGTCCGGACGTACTCGATGCCGTCCGCGAGGGTGAAGGCGATCTCCTGCGCGGGGGAAGCGCCGGCCTCGGCCATGTGGTAGCCGGAGATCGAGATCGTGTTCCACTTCGGGATCTCGGCCCTGCAGTACTTGAAGATGTCGGCGATCAGCCGCAGCGACGGCTTGGGCGGGAAGATGTAGGTGCCCCGGGCGATGTACTCCTTCAGCACGTCGTTCTGGACGGTGCCGGTCAGCCTGTCCGCGGGCACGCCCTGCTCCTCGCCGACCAGCTGGTAGAGGAGGAGCAGCAGCGCGGCGGGCGCGTTGATCGTCATCGACGTGGAGACCCGGTCCAGCGGGATGCCGTCCAGCAGCATCCGCATGTCGTCGATCGAGTCGACGGCCACGCCCACCTTGCCGACCTCGCCGTGCGCGATCGGCGCGTCGGAGTCGTGCCCCATCTGCGTCGGCAGGTCGAAGGCCACGGACAGACCGGTCGTGCCGTTGGCGATGAGCTGCTTGTACCGGGCGTTGGACTCGGCGGCCGTGCCGAAACCCGCGTACTGGCGCATGGTCCACGGGCGGCCCGTGTACATGGACGGGTGGACGCCGCGTGTGAAGGGGTACGAGCCCGGCTCGCCCAGCTTCTCGCCGGGATCCCACCCTTCGAGGTCGTCCGGTCCGTAGACCGGCTCGATGGGCAGACCCGACTCGGACTCACGCGCCATGTGGTGTGCCTCCCGGTAGTGCTACTCGCCGGTACGCAACTCTCGCGACGGACCGTACCGGCGGGTCTGCGGGCAACGACTCGTCCCCTGCTGGGACCTTGCTCACAGCATGCTCCTTCGGCCGCAACCAAGCAGGGCCGCGAAGCATCCCTACTCACACAACCTCAGGGGGGCACCTATGCACCGTACGTCCGTTCTACAGAGATCGCTCATGTCCCTCGCGGCCGTGGCCCTGGCCGCCGGGTGCACGAGCCAGGGGGCGGGCGGGGGCAGCGCCGGCCTGCCGGCCGCCCCGGCCGGACCGGCCGGCCTGTCGAAGGCCCCGGCCACCACCGCCACCGCCGTTCCTGCGGCCGACGACGCCAAGCCCCCCGCCCCGTCCCCGTCCCCGTCGACGCCGGACGCCCGGACGGCGGAGCCGAGGGTCCTGATGACGGAGGGCACCGAGACCGAGCAGGTCCGCGAACTGCAGGCGCGACTGCGCCAGATCGGCCACTTCCACCGGAGCCCCACCGCGTTCTACGGCTCGATGACGGCGAAGGCCGTCAGCGGCTTCCAGCGGAAGCAGGGGCTCGCCGCGACCGGTTCGGTCGACGAGACCACCTGGCGGCGACTGCTCGGCACGACCCGCACGCCCACCGCCGACGAACTGCGGCCCGCGACGACCAACGCGCTCGACGAGCCCGACCCCCGGTGCCTGACGGGACGCGTGCTCTGCATCAGCAAGGAGAGCAGGACGCTCGCCTGGATGATCGACGGCACGGTCGTCGCGGCGATGGACGTGCGCTTCGGCTCGGAGAACACGCCCACCCGTGAAGGAACGTTCAGCGTGGGCTGGAAGGCCGAGGAGTGGGAGTCGACGCTCTACCACACCCCCATGCCGTACGCGATGTTCTTCAGCGGCGGCCAGGCGGTGCACTACTCGTCGGACTTCGCCGCCCGCGGCTACAACGGGGCCTCGCACGGCTGTGTCAACGTCCGCGACAAGAAGAAGATCGCGTCGGTCTTCGGCCAGGTGAAGGTCGGCGACAAGGTCGTCGTCCACTGGTGAGGCGGCGCGGACCGAGCACGGACGGGCTGCGCCGTGGGCGCGGTGCGGACCGGGTGGAAGAAGAGAGGAGGCGCGGGCGGGACCGGGGGAACGTGTCCCGCCCGCGCCTGTGTGCACTGAGCCGTGGGTACGGGGGGAACCCCGGCTCAGGCATCGCCGATGACCAGTCGGCTCACTCAGTACTGCGTCGCCCAGCCGAAAAACGTCACACCTGGCCGGAAGAATTTTGCCGCGCAAGGAAAAGCGCAGGTCAGCAGCGCAGCGCGCCTTCGGCGCGCGCCGTGGGCGTGGTAAATCCCGTGGCGTGCGCCGGGGGTGCTTCTGTCTGCCCTGACGTGAGTTGCTACGGGTCCGGGACGCTGGAGGGGTTCGTTCCGGCCGAAACCGAGGTCTCT
>NZ_JASHLT010000044.1:0-107990 GCF_030056615.1 Streptomyces sp. HNM0645
GTTTCGGTGGTCATAGCGTTAGGGAAACGCCCGGTTACATTCCGAACCCGGAAGCTAAGCCTTTCAGCGCCGATGGTACTGCAGGGGGGACCCTGTGGGAGAGTAGGACACCGCCGAACAAATTTTGGGCCTCAACCCCCGAGTGGAAACTCGGGGGTTGAGGCTTTTTTTGCGTTCTGCCACTCCCACACCGTGTCCCCGCACATCCGGAGTCGGCCCTCCGGCCGGCGACGAGGACGCCCTGCAATCGCTGACACATACTCAGGGGCCCACCCGAGGTCGATTAGGAGCACACGTCAGTTCGGGGTATGCTTCACTGCGTTGCCGAGCGGGAGACCGCGAAGAGCAACAGGCCCCTATAGCTCAGTCGGTAGAGCGTCTCCATGGTAAGGAGAAGGTCAACGGTTCGATTCCGTTTGGGGGCTCCGAACGGAAGAAGGCCCCCGCCTCACGGCGGGGGCCTTCTTCGTATGTGCGCTTCCGTCAGCTCGCGTGGGGCTCCGGGACGCGCATCGCGAGGATCGCCATGTCGTCCGAGGCGGGCTCGGCAGCGAAGCGCTCGACAGCGCGGAGAACGCGTGCCGCGACCGCGCCGGCCGTCAGGCCCGTACACGTCGTCAGAACGTCGGTGAGACCGTCGTCGCCGAGCATGCGTGTGCCCTCACGGCGTTCCGTGACACCGTCCGTGACACAGAGGAGGACGTCCCCCGGGTCGAGGGTGACGGTCTGCTCGTACAGTTCCAGGTCGTCCATCACGCCCAGCAGCGGCTGTGGTTCGGCGGCGGGCTCCACGGAGCCGTCCTGGCGCAGCCGCAGCGGCAGCGGGTGTCCGGCGCAGACGACCTTCAGGAGTGCCGAACCGTCCTCCTGGGGCCAGAGCTCACCGTAGAGCAGTGTGAGGAAGCGGCTGCGGGCGCCTTCGTCGAGGATCGCCGCGTTGAGCCGCTCCAGCACCGCCGGACCGCCGAAGCCCTCCCGGGCGAGCAGGCGCAGGGCGTGCCGGGCCAGACCGGTGACCGCGGCGGCCTCCGGGCCCGTTCCGCAGACGTCACCGATGGCGAAGCCGTACGCCCCGTCGCGGATCGGGAAGAGGTCGTAGAAGTCTCCGCCGACCTCGTTGCCCTCGCCGGCTGCGCGGTAGATGACCTCCACCTCCACACCCGGCACCTGGGGCAGGCCCGGCGGCAGCAGACTGCGCTGCAGCGACTGGCTGATGGCCGTGCGCTCCGAGTAGAGCCTGGCGTTGTCCAGGGCGAGGGCGGCCCGGCGGGACAGGTCCTCGGCGAGTTCGAGGATCTCCTGGCGGAAGTGGTCGTCGGACGGCTTGCCGAGCGTCAGCATGCCGATGACGCGGTTCCGGGCGACGAGGGGGAGGACCACGGTCTCGCCGCCGACCGCGGAGGCCGTGGCCAGGGTCGTGCCGATGCCCGACGACACATGGGCGGCGCCGAGGCCGAGTTCACGCATGGAGGTGCGCAGCGCGGCCTGGTGCGCGGCCTCGGCCGGGGCGGTCCACACCCGCGCACCGGGCGTGGGGACCGGGTCCGGCGGGTCGATCTTGGCAAGCAGGGCCTTGAGGCCGTCGATGCGCTCCTCGTCCTCGTGCAGGACGTACGAGAGGTACGGCTCGGAGGACTGGTCGGAGATCGTGTACACGGCACACCAGGTGGCGAGCGTCGGTACTGTCATCTGGGCCATCAGCGCCAGGGTCTGGTCGCGGTCGAGGGTGCCGGCCAGCAGGTCCGAGGCCTCGACGAGGAAGCTGAGGGATCCCCGGCGCAACCTCTCCAGCTCGCCCAGGCGCGCTGACTCGACGGCGAGGGCGATGCGGTCGGCGGCGAACTGCAGGCGCAGCGCCTCCTCGTTTGAGTAGCGGCCCGAGGCCTCGGCGGCGACGCCCAGGGAGCCGGTGAGCCGGCCCTCGACCTTGAGCGGGACGGTGACCACGGAGCGCATGCCGGTGCCGCTGAGGAGGGGGATGGCCCCGGGGACCGCGGTGAGGTCCTCGTGGACGGCGGGCATACGGGCCGAGCCGTAGCGTCCCGTGCCGGCCTCGACCGGGACCCGGGCGAAGCGCTGGCGGGCCGAGGGGAGTCCGGTGCTGGCCCGTACCTCGAGCTCCGTCTCGTCGTCGGTGGCCAGCAGCAGGAACGCGGCGTCACCGTCGAGCATGTCGCGGGCGCGTTCGACCGTGCGCTGGAGGAGGCCGTCGAGGTCGTCGGGCGCCGGGGAGCCGATGAAGACCTCGAAGGGATCGGCGTTGCGGTTGTCGTGGCGAGCGCCGTCCGCGGCGGGTGCGCGCGTCGGCGTCTGGAGCACGGCCCGCTCGTAGTCGCGCACCAGGAGGCAGACGGTGGACGCCTCGCCCTGGGTGTCTCGTACGCGGAGGTGGGAGGCGTATACGGGAACGACGCGGCCGTCCGTGCCGCGGATGCCGTAGCTGCCCTCCCAGCGGGAGAGCTGGAGCGCCTCTGCGAGGCCGGTGCCGGTTCCCGGGGTGTGCGGCCAGGCGGCGAAGTCGCCGAGGGGCTTGCCCAGCACCTGGTCGGCCGCGTACCCGAAGAGGTGCTCGGCGTCGTCGTTCCAGGAGCCGATCGTGCCGTTGCGGTCGATCTGGAGCACCGCCACGCGGACGCGTTCGTCGGCCACGGGAAGCAGATCGGGCGGAAGGACCGGACCGGCGGAGCGGGTGCCCACCGCGCGCTGCGGCAGGTCGAGTTGGAACCAGACGTGCTTGTGGGTCGGTGCGTACTCGACGCCCCAGCGCGAGGCGAGCGCGGCGCAGAGCAGCAGTCCGCGCCCGTTCTCCCGGTCCGGGTGGACGACGGCCCTGGTGCCGCCCTGCATCGGGATCTCGCGTTCCGGATAGCGGTCGGCGACCTCGACCCGTACGCCCTCCCCGGTGCGCAGGCAGAGCACCTCCGCGGCGGTGCCGGCGTGGATCACCGCGTTGGTGACGAGCTCACTGGTGAGGACGACGGCGTCGTCGACGACGTCGGAATGCCCCCAGCCCTGGAGGGTGTCGCGGACGAACGCGCGCGCCGTGGCCACCGACCGGCCCACCGGTTCGAAGCTGGCAGCCGCCCGTGCGGTGATCTCGGAACTCCTCGTACGCGTCTCGACGCCAGGCTCGGCCATGGTCGATGTCCGCCCCTCCCGGTGCCCGGTCTGGTAGTCCTTGCGCCATGCCGCCCCCCGCCGGGCGACCGGGGCGGTTGGACAGCCGGATGCCAGGTTACTTACCTTCGCTGTCCGAGCGGATGCCGGTCACCGCCGTTTCCGCCTTCTAGGGGTGGGGACGCTATGCGAAGCTGCCGAACTGTTATGGCCTGGTTCGGCCGCGGTGAAACACTGGGCAAGCTTCCTGAGACAGCCTGAGCAACATGGTCAACCCCCGCGGGAGGGACACGGTGGAGTCTGGTGCAACGGCGCGTGGCGCCGGCACGCGCGCACAAGGCGGACAGTCCCGGAGGAATCAGTCACGCGGGGGAACGACCGCGGTGGACACCGCGGCTCTGAACCGGCTCCTGGCGGCCCTGTCGGCCATGCGGGACGGGAACTTCCGCAAGCGGCTGACGGTCTCGGGCGACGGCGTCATGGCCGAGATCGCGGCCGTCTTCAACGAGGTCGCGGACCGCAATCTGCATCTCACCGGAGAGCTCGCGCGGGTCCGGCGTGTCGTCGGCCGTGAGGGAAAGCTCACGGAACGGCTGGATCCCGGCGCCTGCGAGGGCTCCTGGGCCGCCGCGATCGAGGCGTCCAACGAGTTGGTGGACGACCTTGCGCGCCCGGTGTCCGAGGTTGGCCGCGTGCTGTCGGCGGTCGCGGAGGGCGATCTGGAGCAGCGCATGGAGCTCCGGTCGCACGCGGAGGACGGCTCGGACGGGGCGGTGCGGCCGCTGCGCGGAGAGTTCCTCAAGGTCGCGCGCACGGTGAACAACCTCGTGGACCAGCTGTCCGCGTTCACCGACGAAGTGACGCGGGTCGCACTCGAGGTCGGTACCGAGGGCAAACTCGGCGGGCAGGCCCAGGTGCGAGGTATGTCCGGTTCATGGAAAGATCTCACGGATTCCGTCAACACGATGGCGTACCGGCTGACGGCTCAGGTGCGTGATATCGCTCTCGTGACGACGGCGGTCGCCAAGGGTGACCTCTCGCGCAAGGTCACCGTGCATGTCGCGGGCGAGATGCTCCAGCTGAAGAACACCGTCAACACGATGGTGGACCAGCTGTCCTCGTTCTCCTCCGAGGTGACCCGGGTCGCCCGTGAGGTGGGCACGGAGGGCGAGCTCGGCGGCCAGGCGGTCGTGCCGGGCGTCGCCGGGGTGTGGAAGGACCTGACCGACTCCGTCAATACGATGGCGGGCAATCTCACCTCGCAGGTGCGGGGCATCGCCGAGGTCACGACGGCCGTCGCGAACGGCGACCTGTCGCAGAAGGTCACGGTGAGCGCGCGCGGCGAGGTCGCCCAGCTCGCCGAGACCATCAATCAGATGACCGAGACACTTCGGACGTTCGCGGACGAAGTGACCCGGGTGGCGAGCGAGGTCGGTGCCGAGGGTCTGCTCGGCGGCCAGGCGCAGGTGCCGGGTGCGGCCGGCACGTGGAAGGACCTGACCGACTCGGTCAACACCGTCTTCCGCAATCTCACCACCCAGGTGCGGGACATCGCGCAGGTGACGACGGCGGTCGCGAACGGCGACCTGTCGCAGAAGGTCACCGTCGACGTGGCCGGCGAGATGCTGGAGTTGAAGAACACCGTCAACACCATGGTGGACCAGCTCCAGTCGTTCGGTTCCGAAGTGACCCGGGTGGCGCGGGAGGTCGGAGTCGAGGGCCGGCTGGGTGGTCAGGCCGAGGTGCCGGGTGCGGCCGGTACGTGGAAGGACCTGACCGACTCGGTGAACACGGCGTTCCGCAACCTCACCGGCCAGGTGCGGGACATCGCGCAGGTGACGACGGCGGTCGCGAACGGCGACCTGTCGCAGAAGGTCACCGTCGACGTGGCCGGCGAGATGCTGGAGTTGAAGAACACCGTCAACACCATGGTGGACCAGCTCCAGTCGTTCGGTTCCGAAGTGACCCGGGTGGCGCGGGAGGTCGGAGTCGAGGGCCGGCTGGGTGGTCAGGCCGAGGTGCCGGGTGCGGCCGGTACGTGGAAGGACCTGACCGACTCGGTGAACACGGCGTTCCGCAACCTCACCGGCCAGGTGCGGGACATCGCGCAGGTGACGACGGCGGTCGCGAACGGCGACCTGTCGCAGAAGGTCACCGTCGACGTGGCCGGCGAGATGCTGGAGTTGAAGAACACCGTCAACACCATGGTGGCGCAGCTGTCCTCGTTCGCCGACCAGGTGACGCGCATGGCCCGGGACGTGGGTACGGAGGGCCGGCTCGGCGGTCAGGCGCGGGTCGACGGAGTCTCGGGCACCTGGAAGGAGCTCACCGACTCCGTCAACTTCATGGCCGGCAATCTGACCTCGCAGGTGCGCCAGATCGCCCAGGTGACGACGGCGGTGGCGCGCGGTGACCTGTCGCAGAAGATCGACGTGGACGCGCGCGGCGAGATCCTGGAGCTGAAGAACACCATCAACACGATGGTGGACCAGCTGTCGGCGTTCGCGGAGCAGGTGACGAGGGTCGCCCGCGAGGTGGGCACGGACGGGCGGCTCGGCGGTCAGGCGCAGGTTCCCGGAGTGGCCGGGGTGTGGCGTGACCTGACCGACTCCGTGAACGGCATGGCCGGGAACCTCACGGCCCAGGTCCGCAACATCGCCCAGGTCGCCACGGCGGTGGCGCGCGGCGATCTGTCGCAGAAGATCGACGTGGACGCGCGCGGCGAGATCCTGGAGCTGAAGAACACCCTCAACACGATGGTGGACCAGCTCTCGAACTTCGCGGAGCAGGTGACCCGGGTGGCCCGTGAGGTGGGCACCGAGGGCATCCTGGGTGGCCAGGCCGAGGTGCAGGGAGTCTCCGGCACCTGGAAGGACCTCACCCAGTCCGTCAACTTCATGGCGAACAACCTCACCAGTCAGGTGCGGAACATCGCCGAGGTGACGACGGCGGTCGCCAAGGGCGATCTGTCGAAGAAGATCACGGTCGACGCCAAGGGCGAGATCCTGGAGCTGGTCACGACCGTCAACACGATGGTGGACCAGCTCTCGAACTTCGCCGACGAGGTCACGCGGGTGGCCCGTGAGGTGGGTACGGAGGGCATCCTGGGGGGTCAGGCCCGGGTACGGGGTGTCACCGGCATCTGGAAGGACCTCAGCGACAACGTCAACCTGATGGCCAACAACCTGACCAGTCAGGTGCGGAACATCTCCAGGGTGTCCTCCGCGGTCGCCAACGGCGACCTGACCAAGAAGGTGACGGTCGAGGCGCGCGGCGAGGTCGCCGAACTCGCCGACACCGTGAACACGATGGTGACGACCCTGTCGTCGTTCGCGGCGGAGGTCACGCGGGTGGCCCGTGAGGTGGGTACGGAGGGCATCCTGGGCGGCCAGGCCCGGGTGCCGGGCGTCGCGGGCACCTGGAAGGACCTCACCGAGTCCGTGAACTCGATGGCGTCCAACCTGACCGGTCAGGTGCGCCAGATCGCGACGGTGACCACGGCCATCGCCAAGGGCGACCTCACCAAGAAGATCGACATCGACGCCCGCGGTGAGATCCAGGACCTCAAGGACACCATCAACACGATGGTCGACCAGCTGTCGTCCTTCGCCGAGGAGGTCACGCGGGTGGCCCGTGAGGTGGGCACGGACGGCATGCTCGGTGGCCAGGCGCGGGTCCGGGACGTCGACGGCACCTGGCGGGACCTGACGGAGTCCGTGAACGAGATGGCCGGGAACCTGACCCGGCAGGTGNTGCTCGGTGGCCAGGCGCGGGTCCGGGACGTCGACGGCACCTGGCGGGACCTGACGGAGTCCGTGAACGAGATGGCCGGGAACCTGACCCGGCAGGTGCGCGCGATCGCGGCCGTCGCCACCGCGGTGACCCGGGGCGACCTCAACCTCAAGATCGACGTGGACGCGGCCGGTGAGATCCAGGTCCTGCAGGACAACATCAACACGATGATCGCCAACCTGCGCGACACCACCCTCGCCAATGAGGAGCAGGACTGGCTGAAGGGCAACCTGGCCCGAATCTCCGGTCTGATGCAGGGCCGGCGGGACCTGGACGACGTCGCCTCGCTGATCATGAGCGAGCTCACGCCGGTGGTCTCGGCGCAGCACGGCGCGTTTTTCCTGGCCATGCCGACGGGCGGCGGGGACGAGCTGGCCCCGGGCGGCGAGAGCGTGTACGAGCTGGTGATGCGCGCCAGTTACGGCTACTCGGCCGGGTTGATGCCCACGTCGTTCCGGCCGGGGGAGACCCTGATCGGCACGGCGGCCGAGGAGAAGCGGACGATCCAGGTCAACGTGCCGCCGGGGTATCTGAAGATCTCGTCGGGGCTGGGCGAGGCCTCGCCGGCGCATGTGATCGTGCTGCCGGTGCTGTTCGAGGGGAAGGTGCTCGGTGTGATCGAGCTGGCGTCGTTCCAGCCGTTCACCCAGATCCAGCGCGACTTCCTGAACCAGATCGCCGAGATGATCGCCACCAGCGTCAACACCATCAGCGTCAACACCAAGACCGAGGTGCTGCTCAAGCAGTCGCAGGAGCTGACCGAGCAGCTGCGGGAGCGTTCGGAGGAGCTGGAGAACCGGCAGAAGGCACTGCAGTCCTCCAACGCCGAACTGGAGGAGAAGGCCGAGCTGCTGGCCCGGCAGAACCGCGACATCGAGGTGAAGAACACCGAGATCGAGGAGGCCCGGCAGGTGCTGGAGGAGCGCGCGGAGCAGCTCGCGGTCTCCATGCGCTACAAGTCCGAGTTCCTGGCGAACATGTCGCACGAGCTGCGGACCCCGCTCAACTCCCTGCTGATCCTCGCCAAGCTGCTGGCGGACAACGCGGACACCAACCTCACGCCGAAGCAGGTGGAGTTCGCCGAGACGATCCACGGGGCCGGATCGGACCTGCTGCAGCTCATCAACGACATCCTCGATCTGTCGAAGGTCGAGGCGGGCAAGATGGACGTCAGCCCGACCCGGATCGCCCTGGTCCAGCTCGTCGACTACGTGGAGGCGACGTTCCGGCCGCTCACGGCGGAGAAGGGGCTCGACTTCTCGGTCCGGGTGTCGCCGGAGCTGCCCGCGACGCTCCACACGGACGAGCAGCGGCTGCTGCAGGTCCTGCGCAATCTGCTGTCGAACGCGGTGAAGTTCACCGACACCGGCGCGGTGGAGCTGGTGATCAGGCCGGCGAACGCCGATGTGCCGCAGTCGATCCGCGAGCAGTTGCTGGAGGCGGGTTCGCTGCGCGACGCCGACGGGGACCTGATCGCCTTCTCGGTCACCGACACCGGCATCGGCATCGCGGCCAGCAAGATGCGGGTGATCTTCGAGGCGTTCAAGCAGGCCGACGGCACGACCAGCCGCAAGTACGGCGGTACGGGCCTGGGGCTGTCGATCAGCCGGGAGATCGCGCGGCTGCTCGGCGGCGAGATCCACGCGGCGAGCGAGCCGGGCCGCGGCTCGACGTTCACGCTGTACCTGCCGCTGCACCCCAGTGAACTGCCGCCGCAGGGCTACCCGCAGCTCGTGCCCGGCTCCGAGACGTCGGCACCCGCGATGGACGACGCGTCGGCGTCCGGGCTGCCGCCGGGGGCGCAGGAGCGGTCGGCGGCCGGGGAGGCGAACAACGCCCCCGGCACGCTCTTCCGGCGCCGCCGGAAGGCGCTGGGGGCCATGGACCTGCGGCACGCCCTGCCCGGGCAGCCCACGGCCGCTTCGGGTTCCGCGCAGGAGTCCTGGACGGGGCAGTCCCCGCAGGAGCCGGGGCCGGAGCCGCGCCGCACCTACGAGTTCCACAGCGAGAAGGTGCTGATCGTCGACGACGACATCCGCAACGTCTTCGCGCTCACCAGCGTGCTGGAGCAGCACGGCCTGTCCGTGCTGTACGCGGAGAACGGGCGGGAGGGGATCGAAGTCCTGGAGCAGCACGACGATGTGACGGTCGTACTGATGGACATCATGATGCCCGAGATGGACGGCTACGCCACGACGACGGCGATCCGCAGGATGCCGCAGTTCGCCGGGCTGCCGATCATCGCGCTCACGGCTAAGGCGATGAAGGGCGACCGGGAGAAGGCGATCGAGTCGGGCGCTTCCGACTACGTCACGAAGCCGGTCGACCCCGATCATCTTCTCTCCGTGATGGAGGAGTGGATGCGCGGAAAGTGACGATGGTTGCCTGCGTGCACATCACAGTCTGATTGCGGACCGTGCGGATTCTTCTGAATTGCTGACTGACTGTGTCCACAGGCGTGTGAGGGGGCGGGATCCGGGGAACCTTCTCGACTCCCACCGCGTTTCTGCTATGTGCACAGTGACATCGCGGTGACAGGGTGTGGCGACGGGCGGGGTGCGGCTACCATGACCGGCACAAGGACGGGCGGCGCAAGGGAGTCGTCCCTCGGGGCGGCGCCCGGTGTTTCCCCCGGCTCATCGAGCTGGGGAGACCCCAAGCCGGGGCGAGGAGGGCGAGGCATGGTGCAGAAGGCCAAGATCCTCCTGGTCGATGACCGGCCGGAGAATCTGCTGGCGCTGGAGGCCATCCTCTCTGCGCTCGATCAGACGCTGGTGCGGGCATCGTCAGGGGAAGAAGCGCTCAAAGCGCTGCTGACGGACGATTTCGCGGTCATTCTGCTGGACGTCCAGATGCCGGGAATGGACGGATTCGAGACCGCTGCGCACATCAAGCGCCGCGAACGGACCAGAGACATCCCGATCATCTTCCTGACGGCGATCAACCACGGCCCGCACCACACCTTCCGCGGTTACGCCGCGGGCGCGGTGGACTACATCTCCAAGCCGTTCGACCCCTGGGTGCTCCGGGCGAAGGTCTCCGTCTTCGTCGAGCTCTACATGAAGAACTGTCAGCTGAGGGAGCAGGCGGCTCTGCTCCGTCTCCAGTTGGAGGGCGGCGGACAAGGCGCGGGCGAGGCCAAGGAGCCGGCGGGCCTCCTCGCCGAACTGTCAGCGCGGCTCGCGGCGGTTGAGGAGCAGGCCGAGGCGCTCTCCAAGCAACTGGACGACGAGTCAGCGGACGCTGCGGCCGTCGCCACGGCGGCCCACCTCGAGCGCAAACTCACCGGACTGCGCAGGGCGCTGGACGCCCTGGAGCCGGGTGCGGGCACCGGTTCGCCGACGCTTCCGTCCCAGAGTTGAGGGCTGTCCCGCAGTCCCTGGGGGATCGGGGCGCGGCGTCGGATGCGGTGCATCGCAAGGCGGGGAGTCGTCCTCGTACTGGGTGTACTCGGATGATTCGACAACGCAGCGAGGCGCCGTAGGTGCCTCGCGCGCCCACCGGGGGTTGCGGGACAGCCCATGGTGCCGCGTCAGACAGCGTTCGTCCCGTCCCGTTGCGACGCCCGGCACGGCCGCTCGCGGCGTTGCCGAGTCAACCGAGTGGGCCCACGACGAGGTCGATGCGGTGCCTTGCCGTCCCTCGCCTCGGCCGGAGGGCCGGGGAGATCCATTGCACCGGCTGCCGCCGCTCGACGGGCGAACCCCGCCCGACACGGCACCAGGTCGTTGCGCAACCGGCGCTGACCGCCCGAAGAGTGGGCCGGGCGGGTGTTCCGCAACACGGCGAAGCTCGGGCAGGCGCCCGCCCACTGATTGGGCGTCAGCTTCCGGGCTCGGCCGGGCCGACACGAACGGGTGAACCGGTGGTCACGCGTGTGCCCCGCCTGTCGCACCGGTAACCTCACCATCATGGCCTCACGTACGTCCGGCAAGGGTTCCCAGGGCACGGCGGGCACCGCGAAGCCGCGCGCCGGCCGTACGACCGGCGCCGCGAAGAAGGCGGCGTCCGCCAAGAAGACCGCGGCGAAGACGCCCGCGGCAGGCAAACGCGTCCCCGCCAAGAAGGCACCCGCACGCAAGTCCGCGGCGAAGAAGACCGCGCCCAGGCCCGCACCGAATCCCACCGGGGGCGTGCTGTGGCTGATCCGTGCCGTGTGGCTCGGTGTCGCCCACGCCCTCGGCGCCATGCTCCGCGGCATAGGACGCGGCGCCAAGGGGCTCGATCCGGTGCACCGCAAGGACGGGCTCGCGCTGCTGCTGCTGGCCCTCTCGCTGATCGTCGCCGCGGGCACCTGGTCCAGTCTGCGCGGCCCGGTGGGCGATCTCGTCGAGATGCTCGTCACCGGCGCGTTCGGCCGGCTCGACCTGCTCGTGCCGATACTGCTCGTCGCGGTCGCCGTACGGCTGATCCTCTATCCCGAGCGGCCCGATGCCAACGGCCGGATCGTCATCGGGCTGACCGCCCTCGTCGTCGGCGTGCTCGGCCAGGTCCACATCGCCTGCGGTTCACCGGGGCGCGAGGACGGCGCCGAGGCCATGCAGGACGCGGGCGGTCTGATCGGCTGGGCCGCCTCCAAGCCGCTGGTCTTCATGATGACCGAGGTCCTCGCCGTACCGCTGCTGGTACTGCTCACGGTCTTCGGTCTGCTCGTCGTCACCGCCACGCCGGTCAACGCCATCCCACAGCGGACGCGCCGGCTCGGGGTCCGGCTCGGGATCCTGGAGGCGCCGCACGAGCCCGGTGAGGACGACACCGGGGAGCCGGGAGAGTACGACGAGTGGCGCGAGGCGCGGCCGGCGCGCCCCCGCACCCCCGCGCGCCGCGACGGCGAGGTGTACGACGCCGACAGGGCGGAGGAGGCGGCGCTGTCCCGGCGCCGACGCCGCGGGCCCTCCGCGCAGCCGGACGCCGGACGGCCGATGGACGCGGTCGACGTCGCCGCGGCCGCCGCGGCGGCCCTGGACGGGGCCGTCCTCAACGGCATGCCGCCGTCACCCGTCGTTGCTGGTCTGACCCGCGACCTCACCGCCGACCGGGAGCGCGCCGCCGGGCCGCTGCCCGGTGCGCGGACCGAGCGGTCCTCGGCCGCTCCGCCCACCGCGGAGGAGAGGCAGTCCCCGTCGGGTTCCGTGCCCGACCTGACCAAGCCCGCTCCCGAGTCGCAACCCCTCCCCCCGCGGGCCGAGCAACTGCAGCTCTCCGGGGACATCACCTACGGGCTGCCCTCGCTGGACCTGCTGGAGCGCGGCGGACCGGGCAAGAGCCGCAGCGCCGCCAACGACGTGATCGTCGCCGCACTCACGAACGTCTTCACGGAGTTCAAGGTCGACGCGGCGGTCACCGGATTCACCCGCGGTCCGACGGTCACCCGCTACGAGGTCGAGCTCGGCCCCGCGGTGAAGGTCGAGCGGATCACCGCGCTGACCAAGAACATCGCCTATGCCGTCGCGAGCCCGGACGTGCGGATCATCTCGCCGATCCCCGGCAAGTCCGCCGTCGGCATCGAGATCCCGAACACCGACCGGGAGATGGTCAATCTCGGCGACGTGCTCCGACTGGCGGACGCGGCCGAGGACGACCACCCGATGCTGGTCGCGCTCGGCAAGGACGTCGAGGGCGGCTACGTCATGGCCAACCTGGCGAAGATGCCGCACATCCTGGTCGCGGGCGCCACCGGCTCCGGAAAGTCCTCCTGCATCAACTGCCTGATCACCTCCGTGATGATGCGGGCCACTCCGGAGGACGTCCGGATGGTCCTCGTCGACCCCAAGCGGGTCGAGCTCACGGCCTACGAGGGCATCCCGCACCTGATCACGCCGATCATCACCAACCCCAAGCGGGCCGCCGAGGCCCTGCAGTGGGTCGTGCGCGAGATGGACCTGCGCTACGACGACCTGGCCGCGTACGGCTTCCGGCACATCGACGACTTCAACCGTGCCGTGCGCGGCGGCCGCGTCAAGGCACCCGAGGGCAGCGAGCGCGAGCTCCAGCCCTATCCGTACCTCCTGGTGATCGTCGACGAGCTCGCGGACCTGATGATGGTCGCCCCGCGCGACGTCGAGGACGCCATCGTCCGGATCACCCAGCTGGCCCGCGCCGCCGGCATCCATCTGGTCCTGGCCACCCAGCGGCCCTCGGTCGACGTCGTCACCGGGCTGATCAAGGCCAATGTGCCCTCGCGGCTCGCCTTCGCCACCTCTTCCCTCGCCGACAGCCGGGTCATCCTGGACCAGCCGGGCGCGGAGAAGCTGATCGGCAAGGGCGACGGCCTGTTCCTGCCCATGGGGGCCGGCAAGCCCACCCGTATGCAGGGCGCCTTCGTGACGGAGGAGGAGGTCGCGGCAGTCGTCCGGCACTGCAAGGAGCAGATGGCCCCCGTCTTCCGGGACGACGTGGTCGTCGGGACGAAGCAGAAGAAGGAGATCGACGAGGACATCGGCGACGACCTCGACCTCCTCTGCCAGGCCGCGGAGCTGGTGGTCACCACCCAGTTCGGGTCGACGTCCATGCTCCAGCGCAAGCTCCGGGTCGGCTTCGCCAAGGCCGGCCGGCTCATGGACCTCATGGAGTCCAGGAACATCGTGGGCCCCAGCGAGGGCTCCAAGGCGCGTGATGTTCTCGTGAAACCCGATGAGCTGGATGGAGTGCTCGCGGTGATCCGTGGGGAGTCTGATTCGTAAGGGAGGGCGGGGCAACCGTTTCCCTTGGTCGTGCGTCAAGTTGGATGGAGGGCGGGACATGCCCCGTGCTCCCGCTGTCCGGCCATTCCGATGGCGTACAAACTGCATCCGCCCGGTTGCCCCACCCTTTCGTACCACCCATAGACTGAACCTCCAGCAGGTGGCTACACGCTCGAAAGGCGCCCCCGTGTCCATCGGCAACTCCCCCGAAGACGCCCGTCCTTCTCTCGAAGACGACGGGCCTTCGATCGGTCGCTCGCTCCAGCAGGCGCGCACCGACGCAGGCCTGACCGTCGACGAGGTCAGTACTTCCACCCGTGTGCGCGTCCCCATCGTGCAGGCGATCGAGCAGGACGACTTCTCGCGCTGCGGTGGCGATGTGTACGCGCGCGGGCACATCAGGACACTGGCGCGCGCCGTGGGGCTGGATCCGGACCCTCTCGTCGCGCGGTACGACGCCGAGCACGGCGGCCGTCCCTCACCGACCCCGGCGGCCCCGCTCTTCGAGGCGGAACGTATCCGCCCCGAGCGCAGGCGCCCCAACTGGACCGCCGCGATGGTGGCGGCGATCGTCGCCGTCATCGGTTTCGTCGGCTTCACCCTCTTCGGCGGCTCCGACGGCACCAACGGCACCAAGCAGGTCGCCGAGGGCTCCGCGCCCGAGAAGACCAGCCCCAAGCCGCCCTCGGCCAAGCCGGTGGCGCCCAAGCCCGACGCCTCCGAGAGCGCGATCGCCGCCGTCCCGCAGGACAAGGTGACGGTGAAACTGACGGCGGTCGACGACAAGAGCTGGATCTCCGCCAAGTCCGCCAACGGCAAGCTGCTCTTCGACGGACTGCTCCTCGCGGGTGAGTCCAAGACCTTCCAGGACGACGAGCGGCTGGACCTCATTCTCGGCAACGCCGGCGCGATCGAGCTGTTCGTGAACGGCAAGAAGATCGAGGACAGGTTCGAGAACGGCCAGGTCGAGCGGCTGTCCTACGCCAAGGGCGACCCCGAGGCCGGCTGATCCGGAAGGGCCGGAACCGGCCGGATATCGACCATCCACCGCCCGTACCCCGGGCGGCAACCCTCGCGGACCGGGCGTGGGCCAGGACAAAGTAGTCTTGAGCCCATGCCCGAACGCCGTACCGTCGCCCTTGTCACTCTTGGCTGCGCCCGTAACGAGGTGGACTCGGAGGAGCTCGCAGGCCGCCTGGCAGCGGACGGCTGGGAGCTCGTCGAGGAAGCCGCCGACGCGGATGTCGCGGTCGTCAACACCTGCGGCTTCGTCGAAGCCGCCAAGAAGGACTCCGTCGACGCCCTGCTCGAGGCCAACGACCTCAAGGACCACGGGAAGACGCAGGCCGTCGTCGCGGTCGGCTGCATGGCCGAGCGCTACGGCAAGGAACTCGCCGAGGCCCTGCCCGAGGCCGACGGCGTGCTGGGCTTCGACGACTACGCCGACATCTCCGACCGCCTCCGGACCATCCTGAGCGGCGGCATCCACGCGTCCCACACGCCGCGCGACCGCCGCAAGCTGCTGCCGATCAGCCCGGCGGACCGCCAGGGCGCCGAAGTGGCCCTCCCCGGGCACGCCCAGGCCCCGCAGGACGCGCCCGCCGACCTCCCCGAGGGCCTGGCGCCCGCCTCCGGGCCGCGCGCCCCCCTCCGCCGCAGGCTCGACACCAGTCCGGTCGCCTCGGTGAAGCTCGCCTCCGGCTGCGACCGGCGCTGCTCGTTCTGCGCGATCCCGTCCTTCCGCGGGTCCTTCGTCTCCCGGCGGCCGAGCGACGTCCTGGGTGAGACCCGCTGGCTCGCCGAACAGGGGGTGAAGGAGATCATGCTGGTCTCCGAGAACAACACCTCGTACGGCAAGGACCTCGGCGACATCCGGCTCCTGGAGACGCTGCTGCCCGAGCTCGCGGCCGTCGACGGCATCGAGCGGGTGCGGGTCAGCTATCTGCAGCCCGCCGAGATGCGCCCCGGGCTGATCGACGTCCTGACGTCCACCGAGAAGGTCGCACCCTATTTCGATCTCTCGTTCCAGCACAGCGCCCCCGGCGTGCTCCGCGCCATGCGGCGTTTCGGCGACACCGAGCGGTTCCTGGAGCTGCTGGAGACCATCCGCGGCAAGGCCCCGGAGGCCGGTGTGCGGTCCAATTTCATCGTCGGGTTCCCGGGCGAGGGCGAGGCGGACTTCGCCGAGCTGGAGCGCTTCCTCACCGAGGCGAGGCTCGACGCCATCGGCGTCTTCGGCTACTCCGACGAGGAGGGCACCGAGGCCGCCGGCTACGAGCGCAAGCTCGACCAGGACGTCGTCGACGCGCGCCTGGCACATCTGTCCCGGCTCGCCGAGGAGCTGACCGCCCAGCGGGCCGAGGAGCGTATGGGGGAGACCCTGCACGTACTCGTCGAGTCCGTGGACGACGAGGACGGCGCCGTGGGCCGTGCCGCGCACCAGGCGCCCGAGACCGACGGGCAGGTGGTCTTCACGAGTGCCGTCGGGTTGGCACCCGGACGTATGGTCGAAGCAAAGGTCGTCGGTACGGAGGGCGTCGACCTCATGGCCGACGTGGTTTCGGAGTGTCGTGAGGAGGCGGGCAGATGACCGGAGCGCCGGCATCCGCAGCGGGCGGGACCGGAAGGCCGGCGCCCGGCGGGAAGCTGGGCGCTGCGGCCGTCGACCAGGCCAGCCTGTGGAACATCGCCAACATCCTCACCATGGTGCGGCTGCTGCTCGTCCCCGGGTTCGTGGTGCTGCTGCTCATGGACGGCGGACACGACCCGGTCTGGCGGGCCTGGGCCTGGGCGGCCTTCGCCGTCGCCATGATCACCGACGTTTTCGACGGGCATCTGGCGCGTACGTACAACCTGGTCACGGACTTCGGGAAGATCGCGGACCCGATCGCCGACAAGGCGATCATGGCCGCCGGCCTGATCTGTCTGTCGGGGCTCGGGGATCTGCCCTGGTGGGTGACCGGAGTGATCCTCTTCCGCGAGCTGGGGATCACCCTGATGCGCTTCTGGGTGATCCGCCACGGAGTGATCCCGGCAAGCCGCGGCGGCAAGCTGAAGACCCTGGCGCAGGGCACCGCGGTCGGCATGTACGTGCTCGTGCTGACCGGGCCGCTGGCCACGCTGCGCTGGTGGGTGATGGCCGCGGCGGTCCTCCTGACCGTCGTGACGGGGCTGGACTACGTGCGTCAGGCGGTGGTCCTGCGGCGTCGGGGCCTCGCGGCCGAGCGGTCCGCCGGGCGGGACCGCGCGGAGTCCTCTCGATGAGTGCGGGGTCGCCGCGATGAGCAGCAGTGCCGCCGAGGTGCTCGCCCTTCTCGGGGAACACGGTGAGACCCTCGCTGTGGCGGAGTCCCTGACGGGCGGACTCGTGGCCGCGGAGCTGACCTCCGTTCCCGGAGCGTCGAAGAGCTTCCTGGGCTCCGTGACGGCCTACGCGACCGGCCTCAAGCGGGATCT
This sequence comes from Streptomyces sp. HNM0645, assembly GCF_030056615.1. Taxonomy (NCBI): domain Bacteria; kingdom Bacillati; phylum Actinomycetota; class Actinomycetes; order Kitasatosporales; family Streptomycetaceae; genus Streptomyces; species Streptomyces sp. HNM0645. The sequence goes on from NZ_JASHLT010000044.1 coordinate 17,049, forward strand.
CCTGGGGGTCGACGGGGCCCTGCTCGCCGAGTACGGCGCGGTGCACCCGGAGGTCGCGGCCCAGATGGCCGCGGGCGTGCGGGCCCGGATGGAGGCCGCCTGGGGCATCGCGACCACCGGTGTCGCGGGGCCCGACCCCCAGGACGGGCAGCCCGTGGGCACGGTGTTCGTCGCGGTCGTGGGCCCCCGCGGCACCCGGAAAGTGGCGCGGCTGAGATTGAACGGCGGCCGCTCGGAAATCCGTAGAGAGAGTGTCCGGAGCGTGCTGGGACTGCTCGCCGGCGAACTCGCGGGTAAGGGGCGGGCACAGGATACGGAACAGAACGGGGGGAATTGATGTTTGCAGCCCTGAGTGAACACGACATCGCTCCCCGCACGGCCGCAGCGCGAGGCGGTACGGTGGGGCGTGAAGGATGCGGCTACGCGGTCCGAGGAGGGAGCCACCGATGATTCTGCTCCGTCGCCTGCTGGGTGACGTGCTGCGTCGGCAGCGCCAGCGCCAGGGCCGTACTCTGCGCGAAGTCTCCTCGTCCGCCCGAGTCTCTCTCGGCTATCTCTCCGAGGTGGAGCGGGGGCAGAAGGAGGCTTCCTCCGAACTGCTCTCCGCGATCTGCGACGCGCTTGACGTACGGATGTCCGAGCTCATGCGGGAAGTGAGCGACGAGCTGTCGCTCGCCGAGCTGGCCGAGTCGGCAGCGGCGAGCGAGCCGGTGTCGGCGCCGGTGCGGCCGCTCAATTCCGTGTCCGTGACATCGGTCGCGGGCGTGCCGACGGAACGGGTGACGATCAAGGCACCGGCGGAAGCGGTGGACGTCGTCGCCGCCTGATCTCCACGTGTGAGCCCCGGTCGGGTGGGTACCCGACCGGGGCTTCTCTTATTTCCCCGAATAACCGTTTTGTTCCATCTATGCCATGGTGGAGAACGGTGTCACCGAACGGAGGTCGCTATGTCTGCGGTGAAGAGCCCGCTGCCCGAGGACGCGCGCAAGATCACCGGCGAGGCCCTGCAGGGCGCGCTGGTCGACCTGATTGATCTGGGGCTCGTGGCCAAGCAGGTCCACTGGAACGTCGTCGGGCCTCGCTTCCGCTCCGTTCACCTCCAGCTGGACGAGGTCGTGGCCACGGCGCGGCAGCACTCCGACGTCGTGGCCGAGCGCGCCTCCGCCATCGGGGTCGCACCCGACGGCCGTGCCTCGACCGTCGCCTCGGCCAGTGCCCTCGGCAAGGTCCCGGACGGCTGGATCAAGGACACCGACGTGGTCAGCACCATGGTGAAGTCGCTGATCGCGGTGATCGAGCGGATGCGTGAGCGCATCCAGGCCACGGACGAGCCGGATCCGGTGAGTCAGGACATCCTCATCTCGCTCACGGCCGACCTCGAGAAGCACGCGTGGATGTTCCAGGCGGAGAGCGTCTAGCCGTGGGTATACCCGGAGCCTCCTCCGGGGCCGCCGCCGCGGCCGGACGGAACATCACGACGGGGCGGATGCGCGGGCGCACGGTCCGGAGCACGGACCTCTGGGACGTCTGGCGCATACGCTGCGGGCGCGCCGTGTGTGCAACCGGTGCGCCCTCCCGCCGCGTGATCGGTCCGGTCTAGCGTCGACCGGAGGAGGCGGCCATGGTGAGGCGATGGGTCCTGCTGCCGGCGCTCGCACTGGGCGCTCTGTGGTGGTGGGCCGTGCTGCGGCTGGCGCTGGTGCCGGAGCACGCGGGACTCGTCGAGGGGGCAGTGGCGGCAGGCGGGTGGGGGCTCAGCCTGTTGCCGGTGCATGTTGCGTCGCGGTCCGGGGGCGCCGATAGGGCCGGGGGAACGACCACGGCTACCACGGCATCGCGACGCCCCCGTTCGGCCGGAGGATCTGGCCCGTCGTGAACGACGACGCGTCGGAGGCGAGGTGCAGTACCGCATGGGCGATGTCCGCGGGCTCACCGACCCGGCCGAGCGGTGAGATCCTGGCCATGGCCGCCTCCGCCCGCCGTTGCGAGTCGGCGTCGTGGCGGTCCGTCATGGGGGTGCGCACCCAGCCCGGCGCGACGGCGTTGACCCGGATCGCATGCCCGCCGAGTTCGGCGGCGAGGGTCTTGGTGAGCTGGACGACGGCCGCCTTGGCGGCGCTGTAGCAGAGCAGGCCCGGATTCGCGGCGTCGACGGCACCGGACGCCATGGTGATGATCGATCCCGGCACACCGGCGTCGATCATCGAGCGGGCGGCGGCCTGGCAGGCGTACAGAACGCCCTTGAAGTTGACCGCGAGGACCCGGTCGAGGTCCTCTTCCCTGGTCTCCAGGACCGGGCTGGAGTGCATGATGCCGGCGACGGCGGCCAGAACGTGCGGGGGGCCGGAGGTCGAGACGGCGGCCGCCATCGCCGTGTCGAGCGCGGCGCGGTCGCTCACGTCGACGACGTGGGGGTGTGCCGTGCCGCCCGCGTCCTCGATCGCCGTAAGGGTCTGGGTGAGGTCCTTCTCGGCCACGTCCGCACAGTGCACGGTGGCACCCGCCTCGGCGAGCAGAACGGCGGTGGCGCGGCCGATGCCGCTCGCGGCACCGGTGACGAACGCGGTGCGGCCGGTGAGGTCGTACGCGGTGACGGGCATGCCGGGACGGTACGACCGTTCCTGACGGTCCGTCAATTCGCTGCCTGGTGTGGGACCGTGCGTGCGGTGGCGTTCTCGGGCGGCACCGGGCGCCCCGCGCGGGCGGCGGGGCGGTGGTGGGGAGTCACCAGGTGAGGGCGGTGGCGTGCCGTCAGGGTGTGGGCCCGGACTGGCAGCCCGGGCACCAGTAGGAGACCCGGTCGTCCCGGCCGGCCCCGCGGATCGCGGTACCGCAGCGCAGACACGGATGGCCTTGGCGCCCGTACACGAACAGGCGCTGCTCGCCCGGACGCAGCGGGCTACGGCGCCGGTCGTCCCCGGGACCGTCGGCGTTTCCGCCGGGCGTGGTGCGCCGGTCGAAGGTGTCCTTGTTGAGCTCCAGCAGCCGCCGGGCCGTGGTGACGAGGCGCTCGGGAACGCCCGAGGGCAGGTCGCCGATCGGGAGCCACGGAGTGACCCGGGCGAGGAAGGCCAGCTCCGATTTGTAGACGTTGCCGATTCCCGCAAGGTTGCGCTGGTCGAGGAGTGCCTCGCCGATCGGGCGCGCGGGGTCGGCGAGCAGGTTGCGCACGGCCGTCCCCGGATCCCAGTCGGAGCCCAGCAGATCCGGGCCGAGATGGCCCACGGCCCGGTCCTCGTCCCGTGTGCGCAGCAGTTCCAGCACGGGAAGGCGGTAGCCGACGGCCGTGCGGTCGGCATTGGCGAGGACGGCCCGGATCTGGTGGTTCGGTCCGCCGCGCCAGCGCTCGCCTGCGTCGAAGACGCGCCAGGAGCCGTCCATCCGCAGGTGGGAGTGGAGGGTGAGCCCGCCCTCGATGCGTGTGAGCAGATGCTTGCCCCGGGCCGTGACGTCCAGCACCTCCCGGCCGGTGAGATCAGCGGTGGCGAACCGGGGCACCCTGAGGTCGGAGAGGGTCAGCGTCCGTCCGGCCAGGGCGGCGTGCAGCTTCCGGGCGGTCAGCCAGACGGTGTCTCCTTCGGGCATGTCTCCATGATGCGCGACGGGGGTCACGGCGACGCCGCGGCGTCATGGGCCTGCGCTTGTGCCGGCCGCCCGAGCGGGCGGCCCCGGCGGGCCGGGAGCAAGACCGGGCGCTCTCGTCGTGCGCGTGGACGGTGCACGCCGACGGGGGAGCCCGGCGGGTCCGTCCGCCCTTGGCCGTCTTTGTGCGCGGGTCGGAGCCCCCTGGGCAGGCGGCCGTGGCGACCCGGTCCGCCGCGGTGTCCGTATCCGGTGTCAGGCCCGTATGCGCAGGCCGCGGGGAGTGGCGTGGAAGCCGGTCTCCTCCAGCGGGCGGGCGAGCGGCGAGGTCAGTGCCGCCGCGCCGTTGATCCGCTCGACCGTGATCGTGCCGAGCATCCCCGCCCTGCCCGCTTCGGCGAGAGCCTCCGCCGCCGCACGAAGTGCCGGAGCATCCGGATCGGCGGGCCAGGACAGCAGGGTCTTCCCGCCGCGCTCCATGTAGAGCGTGAGCTCCCCGTCGACCAGTACGACGAGTGACCCCGCCTTGCGGCCCGGTTTGTGGCTCGCGCCGTCGGGCGGCTCGGGCCAGGACAGCGCCGCCCCGTACGCGTTGGCCGGGTCGGCGGCCGCCAGGACCAACGCACGCGGAGCGGTGTGTCCGTCGGCGCGCTCGCGGGCGCCGGCCGCGGCCCTCAGCCGGTCCACCGCACCGTCCATCGCGAACTGGGCGGCCCCGAGTCCTTCGACGACGTAGCCGCGCCGGGCCTGCCCGCTGTCCTCGAAGGCGGACAGGATGCGGTACGTCGCCGAGAAACCGCCCTCCACACCCTCCGCGGCGACCGCGCCCCGGGTGACGACGCCATGGCGGTCCAGCAGCGTACGGGCCAGGGCGTGGGCGCGGTGCGTGGGGTCGGGTTCCTGCCCGGGAATCAGGGACCAGCGTCCGGAGACGGTGGGCGGACCGCTTCGCGACGCGGTTCTGGCGGCCGCCGTCAACGAGCCGTACCGTCCGCGCGGCACCGTGCGCCGGGCGCGGTGGGCCGTGGAACCCGCCGTGCGGCCGGAGCCCAGCAGCGAGCGCAGCGGCGCCAGGGTGTCGTTGGTGAGCCGGCCCGACCAGGCCAGGTCCCACAGGGCATCGGCCAGCTCGGGGTCGGTGGCCTCGGGATGCGTCGTCGCCCGCACCCGGTCCGCGATCTGTCGGAAGAACAGGCCGTAGCCTCCGGAGAGGGCCGAGAGCACCGACTCGTGCAGTGCCGCCGGCTCCAGCGGGTGGGGTTGCGGCAGCAGCAGCGGGGCGGTGTCCGCGAGATAGAGCGAGACCCAGCCGTCCTTGCCGGGCAGCGCTCCGGCTCCGGCCCACACCACCTCGCCCGTCGTGGTCAGCTCGTCGAGCATGCCCGGTGAGTACCCGACCACCCGGGACGGGAGGATCACCTTCTCCAGCGCGGAGGCGGGCACGGGGGCGCCCTGGAGCTGCTCGACGGCCCGGGCAAGCCCGTCGATGCCGCGGAGGCTGTTGTTCCCCAGGTGCTGCCACTGGGGCAGGAACGTCGCGAGCGCGGCGGGTGGCACCGGCTCCAGTTCCTCGCGGAGCGCGGCGAGGGAACGGCGCCGCAGCCGACGCAGCACCGCGGCGTCGCACCACTCCTGACCGATGCCCGACGGATGGAACTCGCCCTGGACGACCCGCCCGTCTCCGGCCAGCCGCTGCAGAGCCCCGTCCGTGACGGCCGTGCCCAGCCCGAACCGTGCGGCCGCCTGCGACGAGGTGAACGGCCCGTGTGTGCGGGCGAAACGGGCCAGCAGATCGCCGAGCGGATCCTTCACCGGCTCCGTGAACGCCTCGGGGACGCCCACCGGGAGTGCCGTGCCCAGTGCGTCCCTGAGGCGCCCCGCGTCCTCGACCGCCGCCCAGTGGTCGGCACCGGCGATCCGTACCCGGATGGCGCGGCGGGTCCCGGCGAGCTCCTCGGGCCAGTGGGGGTCGGCGCCGCGTCCGGCCAGCTCCTCGGTCGTGAGCGGCCCGAGCACCCGCAGCAGGTCCGCGACGCCCTCCACGTCCTTGACCCGGCGGTCGTCGGTGAGCCACTGGAGCTCCTGCTCCAGCTCGCTCAGGACGTCCGCGTCGAGCAGTTCGCGCAGTTCCGCCTGGCCCAGCAACTCGGCGAGCAGCCGGGAGTCCAGCGAGAGTGCGGCGGCCCGGCGCTCTGCGAGGGGGGAGTCCCCCTCGTACAGGAACTGGGCCACATAGCCGAAGAGGAGGGAGCGGGCGAAGGGGGACGGCTCGGGGGTGGTGACCTCGACCAGCCGCACCTTGCGGGACTCGATGTCGCCCATCAGCTCCTCGAGCCCGGGGACGTCGAACACGTCCTGGAGGCACTCCCGCACTGCCTCGAGGACGATCGGGAACGAGCCGAACTCACTGGCCACCTGGAGCAGCTGGGCCGCGCGCTGACGCTGCTGCCACAGGGGCGTCCGCTTGCCGGGGTTGCGGCGTGGCAGCAGCAGGGCGCGTGCCGCGCACTCACGGAAGCGGGAGGCGAACAGCGCGGATCCGCCCACCTGGTCGGTGACGATCTGGCCGACCTCGCCCTTGTCGAAAAGGGTGTCGGCGGCGGCGACCGGAGCCTGGTCACCGTCGTACGAGGTGTCGAGGTGGACCGGATCCTGGTCCAGGAGGTCCAGGCCCATCAGCTCGGCGTCGGGGAGGCGCAGCACGATCCCGTCGTCCGCGTGCATGACCTGGGCGTCCATGCCGTACCGCTCGGAGAGGCGTGCACCCAGCGCCAGCGCCCAGGGGGCGTGGACCTGGGCACCGAACGGCGAGTGCACCACGACCCGCCAGTCGCCCAGCTCGTCACGGAACCGCTCGACGACGATCGTGCGGTCGTCGGGCACATGCCCGCAGGCCCGGCGCTGCTCGTCGAGGTACGACAGGACGTTCGCGGCGGCCCACTCGTCGAGGCCGGCGGTCATCAGCCGCAACCGGGCGTCGTCCTCGGGAAGTGATCCGACCTCGCGGAGGAAGGCGCCCACCGCGCGGCCCAGTTCGAGCGGCCGGCCCAGCTGGTCGCCCTTCCAGAACGGCAGCCGGCCGGGAACCCCGGGCGCGGGGGAGACGAGCACCCGGTCGCGGGTGATGTCCTCGATCCGCCAGGAGGTCGTGCCCAGCGTGAAGACGTCGCCCACCCGGGACTCGTAGACCATCTCCTCGTCGAGCTCGCCGACCCGGCCGCCGCCCTTCTTGGGGTCCGCCCCGGCCAGGAACACGCCGAACAGCCCGCGGTCCGGGATCGTGCCGCCCGAGGTGACGGCGAGCCGCTGGGCTCCGGGACGCCCCGTGACCGTCCCGGCGACCCGGTCCCACACCACACGGGGGCGCAGCTCCGCGAACGCATCGGACGGATACCGTCCGGCCAGCATGTCCAGCACCGCTGTGAACGCCGACTCCGGCAGCGAGGCGAAGGGTGCGGCGCGTCGCACCACGGTCAGCAGGTCGTCGAACTGCCAGGTGTCGAGGGCGACCATGGCGACCAGCTGCTGGGCCAGCACGTCCAGCGGATTGGCCGGGATGCGGAGCGACTCGATCGAACCCGTGCGCATCCGCTCGGTGACGACGGCGGCCTGGACCAGATCTCCCCGGTACTTGGGGAAGACGACGCCCGTGGAGACCGCGCCCACCTGATGCCCGGCGCGGCCGACCCGCTGCAGACCGGAGGCGACCGACGGTGGGGACTCGACCTGGACGACCAGATCCACCGCGCCCATGTCGATACCCAGCTCCAGGCTGGACGTCGCGACGACGGCGGGTAGCCGGCCCGCCTTCAGGTCCTCCTCGACGAGGGCACGCTGCTCCTTGGAGACCGAGCCGTGGTGCGCGCGGGCGAGCAGCGGCGGCGCGCCCTGCGCCGCTCCGGACTGCGCCATGATCTCCGCCGGCGGTGCGCCCTCGGGCAGCGGCTCTCCCAGCGCCCGCTCGTACGCGATCTCGTTGAGGCGGTTGCACAGCCGCTCCGCGAGACGCCGGGAGTTCGCGAAGACGATCGTCGAGCGGTGCGCCTGCACCAGATCGGCGATCCGCTCCTCCACCTGAGGCCAGATCGACGGTTTCTCGCCGGGGCCGTCCGGCTGGGATGCCGGGGAACCGCCGAGCTCGCCCATGTCCTCGACCGGGACGACGACGGACAGGTCGAACTCCTTGCCGGACGGCGGCTGGACGATCTCCGCCCTGCGCCGCGGCGACAGATAGCGCGCCACCTCGTCCACCGGCCGGACGGTCGCCGAGAGGCCGATCCGCCGGGCCGGCCGGGGGAGCACCTGGTCCAGCCGCTCCAGGGACAGCGCCAGGTGCGCGCCGCGCTTGGTGCCCGCGACCGCGTGCACCTCGTCCACGATCACCGTCTCGATGCCGCTCAGCGCCTCGCGGGTGGACGACGTGAGCATCAGGAACAGCGACTCGGGGGTGGTGATCAGGATGTCCGGCGGACGGGTCGCCAGCGCCCGCCGCTCGGCCGCGGGTGTGTCACCGGACCGGATGCCGACACGCACCTCGGGCTCGGGCAGCCCGAGCCGCACGGCCTCCTGCCGGATGCCGGTCAGCGGGCTGCGGAGATTGCGCTCGACGTCGACCGCGAGGGCTTTGAGCGGCGACACGTAGAGCACGCGGCAGCGCTTCTTCACGTCCGCCGGCGGTGGGGAGGACGTCAGACCGTCGAGGGCGGCCAGGAACGCGGCGAGGGTCTTGCCGGAACCGGTCGGGGCGACGACCAGCACGTCCGAGCCGCGGCCGATCGCCTGCCACGCACCCTCCTGGGCCGCGGTGGGCGCGCTGAAAGCCCCCCTGAACCAGCCGCGGGTCGCGGGGGCGAAGCTGTCGAGTGCACTGCCGGCCATGACACCCATCGTGCACCGCCCCACTGACAAGTGCCCGGACCTGCGAGAATGTGGACATGGCCGAGGGCGAGTGGGCGCGGTACTGGCAGCATGAGCGCCTGCCGGGAATCGATCTGCTCCGAGCCCGGTACGTACGGCACACCTTCCCCCGCCACAGCCACGAGGGCTACGTCTTCGGGACCATCACGCGCGGCGTCGAGGACGTCGGGCTCCCGGGCGGTGTGGTCCACGCCGGGCCCGGCACGGTCGTGATGATCAATCCGGAGGTCCCGCACACCGCCAGGGCAGGAGCGGCGGAGGGCTGGGTGTACTCGACGCTCTACCCGTCGTCCCGGGTGGTGGCCGAGATAGCGGCGGAGACGACGACGATCAGGGGCACGGCCGGCTTCGCTGAGACCGACGTGGTCGACGAGCAGGCGGCCCGGCTGATCCGCGAGGTGCATCGCGCGGCCGAGGAGGGCAACGCGCTGGCCGCCGACAGCCTGCTGCGGATCATGGTGGCGCGCCTGTTGCGGAGCCATGGGAGCAGCCTCCCGGCGCGCGAACCGCGCACGGCGGGCGCCCGCAACGCGGCACGCGCCCGGGCGGTGCTGGAGGAGCGGATGGAGGACCCGCCCACCCTCCAGACCCTCGCCGCGGAGCTGGGCACCAGCCCCTTCGCCCTGCTGCGGGCCTTCCGCGACCACTACGGAATGCCACCGCACACCTGGCTCACCGACGCCCGCGTCCGCCGGGCCCGGCGGCTGCTGGACGTGGGCGCGCCCCCGGCACAGGCCGCCGCCGCCGTCGGGTTCGCCGATCAGCCGCACCTCAACCGGCACTTCACCCGGATCGTAGGAGTGCCCCCAGGCGCCTACCAGCGGGGACGAGGCGTCGGCGGACGGCGGTGAGGCCGGTCCCGCGGCGGGAGGAGCGGCCGGGCACCGCGACGGGCACGGGCCGCGTCGGCGGGCACGGTGGCGCGGTGAGCGGGAACGGGGATCGCGAGGGGGACGAGGTGGCGGGTGCAAGAACGTACAAGACCTCGAACCCTCCGGTCCCGTACCGTCCCTGACGTGCCAGAACAGACAGCATCAGCAGAAATACCCCTGGACGGCGAATCGTGCGCCGCGGCCGGCGGGACCGGGTCGCGGACGACCGCGGACGCACCGGTGAAGGCCGACTCCGCCGTCGTACGGGACGCCCTCGGCGTGGGCGTCGCCGTCGGCCTGTCCGGCTTCGCCTTCGGCGTGACGGCCGCGGGCGCGGGGCTCGACGTCCTGCAGATCTGCGCCCTCAGCCTGCTCGTGTTCACCGGCGCCTCGCAGTTCGCCCTGGTCGGCGCGCTCGCCGCAGGCGGCAACCCGTTCACCGCGGCGGCCGGCGCCTTCTTCCTCGGGACCCGCAACGCCTTCTACGGCCTGCGGCTCTCCCAGCTCCTCGCGGTGCGCCGCGCCGTGCGGCCGTTCGCCGCCCACTGGGTCATCGACGAGACCACCGCGGTGGCCCTGGCCCAGCCCACCCGCCGTGCCGCCCGCATCGGTTTCACCGTCACCGGACTCACCCTCTACGTGCTGTGGAACCTCACCACACTCCTCGGGGCGCTCGGCGCCGAGGCCATCGGTGACACGAACGCCTGGGGACTGGACGCGGCGGGGCCCGCGGTCTTCCTGGCACTGCTGGCGCCCATGCTGCGCACGACGACCGAACGGGTGGTCGCCGGTGTCGCCGTCGTCCTCGGCCTCGCGCTGCTACCGGTGCTCCCCGCCGGAGTGCCGGTGCTCGTCGCGGCTGTCGCGGCGCCCGCCGTGCTCTGGTGGCAGGGCCGAATGACCGCCATCAGGCGGAAGGGAGCGGAGCGTTGAACATCTGGATCGCGATCGGAGCGACCGCCGCCGCCTGCTACCTGGTCAAACTGGCCGGCCTGCTGGTGCCGGCCGGGGTGCTCGAGCGCCCGCTCGTCCAGCGGCTCGCCGCCCTGCTCCCGGTCGCCCTGTTGGCGGCGCTCACCGCCCAGCAGACGTTCAGCGCGGGCGACGCACTGGTGCTGGACGCCCGGGCAGCAGGACTGGCCGCGGCCGCGGTCGCGCTGCTCCTTCGGGCGCCGTTCCTCGTCGTGGTCGCCGCCGCCGTGGCCGTCACCGCGGGGGTGAGGGCGTTCGGAGGCTGAGCCGGCACGCGCCCTCGCGCCGGACCCCCCATGAGTCCGGCGCGAGGGGCGTCCCGGCTCAGCGCAGCACGCGTCCGTGTGCCCGCAGCGTTCGCAGCGCCTCGACCGTCACGACCGGACGCCACTCCAGGGCGGTGCTCGGCGCCCACTGGCGCCACCGGACCGGCCAGCCGCCGTCCTCCTGCTGCTCACGGGCGAGGTGGTCCAGCGACCGGTCCATCTCCTCGTCCGTGAACCAGCGCCGCGCCAGCGAACCGGGTACGCGGGCGAAGTCGTGGGGGTAGTGGTACTCGCCCGGCGCATAGCCCGCGGCGACCGGGTACTCGTCGGACCGGTCCGGGTCGAGCACCACGAGACGCTGCTCGCGCACCAGTCGCCCGAGCCGGTCGGCGGCCTCCTCGGCACGCGACCGGTCCGGGACGCCGTCCAGGAACGCCACCGCCGCCTGGATCTCGTACGGGTGCGACTTCCGCAGCCCCTCCACCGCCGCCCAGCAGAAGTCGGTCGCGCGGAACAGCCACGCGTGCCACACCTGGTTGCGGTGCAGCAGACCCACCACGGGCCCGGTGGCAAGCAGCTCACTCGGCGGATCCGCCACGATCGGGATGAACGGTGCCGTCGGGTAGCCCCGCTGCGAGGGATGGATCACGGGCAGCGCGCCCTCCCGCGTCGCCACGTTCGTCAGGTAGCGGCAGATCCGCTCCGCCCGCAGCCCGCCGCAGCGCCCGATGGAGTCCAGCACGCGCAAGGCGTGCGCCGTGTGCAGCGGCTGGCTCGCGGGGCCGCGGAGATCGGGCTCCAGGGCGTGGCCGTAGCCGCCGTCCTCATTGAGGTACGCGGTCAGCGCGGCCTCGACCGGCTCCGCCGCCGCACCCAGGAAGTGATACGCGAACCGCCGCTGTTCGAGCACGCGAGCCGTGAGCCAGACGAAGTGCTCGGCGCGTGCCAGAGGTGTTCCAGCCATGCTCCGACGGTAGGGGCGAACGGGCTCCGCACAAGGCCGACGGACGGCTCTCACCCTCAGGGGGCGGATACTGGTGCCATGCGGTTGACGATTTTCTGGGAGCGGATGGAAGAGCACTTCGGTGCGGCGTACGCCGACTCCTTCGCGCGCGACCATGTGATGACGGAACTCGGAGGCCGGACGGTGTACGAGGCGCTGGCCGCCGGCTGGGAGACGAAGGACGTCTGGCGCGGGGTCTGCGCCGCGGTCGGCATCCCGGCGGACCAGCGCTGAGTCCGGGATCCGAGCGGTCGTCCCGCCGGTGGGGACGCCGGGCCGACCCGCGCCGGTGACGCCGGTGCCGTGCAGGTCCGCCCGCCGGCAGGGCGTCGTCCGCAGGCAGTCCCGGTTGTCACCGCGGTAGGCGAGACTTGCTCCGTGGCACCGAATGACGAGACCACCCAGGACCAGAACCGCCCGACCACCCAGTGCGCGGAGGCCGGGCGGCCCGATGACGACGCCGGGGCCGGCCCGGCGGGGGCCGGGGCCCGGTTCAGGGTCCCCGCGCCCGCAACCGCGCCCGACGGCGGCGACGGGGCCGGCGGGACCGCCGTCACGGCGGTCGTGTCAGAACGCATGCCCCGTTGGCTGCCCCGCGCCATGGTGCTGGCGCTGGCGCTCTACGGCTGCTTCCAACTCGGCAGCTGGGCCTTCCACCAGCTGATCGGTCTGCTGATCAACGTGCTGATCGCGTTCTTCCTGGCGCTCGCGGTCGAACCGGCGGTGGGGCGGATGGCGGCCCGCGGAGTGCGGCGCGGCATCGCCACGTTCCTCGTCTTCATCGCGGTGCTGGCCGTGAGCGTGGGCTTCGTCGTGGCGCTCGGCTCGCTGCTGGCCGGCCAGATCGTCGAGATGGTCGAGGACTTCCCGCAGTACCTGGACCAGGTGATCAACTGGATCAACAAGACCTTCCACAGCGAACTGTCGAGAGTCGCGATCCAGGACAGCCTGCTGAGTTCCGATTGGCTGCAGAAATACGTGCAGAACAGCGCGACCGGCGTGCTCGACGTCTCGGCCACGGTGCTCGGCGGGCTGTTCAAGCTGCTGACGATCTTCCTCTTCTCCTTCTACTTCGCGGCGGACGGGCCGAGGCTGCGGCGCGCGCTGTGCTCGGTGCTGCCGCCGTCGAAGCAGGCGGAGGTGCTGCGGGCCTGGGAGATCGCCGTCGACAAGACCGGTGGGTACCTGTACTCGCGCGGGCTGATGGCGCTGATCTCGGGTGTCGCCCACTACGTGCTCCTGGCGACGCTGGACGTGCCCTACGCCCCGGCGCTGGCCATGTGGGTGGGGCTGGTGTCGCAGTTCATCCCCACCATCGGCACGTATCTCGCGGGAGCCCTGCCGATGCTGATCGCCTTCACGATCAACCCCTGGTACGCGCTGTGGGTGCTGGGATTCGTGCTGGTCTACCAGCAGTTCGAGAACTACGTGCTGCAGCCGAAGCTCACCGCCAGGACGGTGGACATCCATCCGGCGGTGGCGTTCGGCTCGGTCATCGCCGGCACCGCGCTGCTGGGGGCGGTCGGCGCGCTGATCGCGATTCCGGCCGTCGCCACTCTGCAGGCGTTCCTCGGCGCGTACGTGAGGCGCTACGCCGTGACCGAGGACCCGCGGGTCCACGGTCACCGGAGACACGGCGAGGCGGTCCTCGCCCGGGTCCAGCGGGCCCTGCGCAGCAAGAAGGACGGGACGGCGGCCGACGGGGAGGCGGGCGCCTGACGGTTCCTCCGGGCCCCGACCGTCCTCGGGCGACCGTGTCCGCACCGCTGCGGCGGCCCGGCCGCGGTCTTCCGGCGCCCCTCGGGGGCGCCGGTGCGGCACGGGACGCGCGGTGCGCTTGACACGAAAATCGAACATCCATTCTCATGGGGGTCCGGCCTTGGAATCCCGGGGTCCTCACCGGGTTGTCCACAGGTTGGAGGGACGTCGGGGCGCGTTGTCAGTGGCAGGGGTTAGCGTCTTTGACGTGAAGCGATCGACTCAAGCAAACCGGGTGGAACCCATGGCAGGAACCGACCGCGAGAAGGCGCTCGACGCCGCGCTCGCACAGATTGAACGACAGTTCGGCAAGGGCGCCGTGATGCGCATGGGCGAGCGGTCGAAGGAGCCCATCGAGGTCATCCCGACCGGCTCGACGGCGCTTGATGTCGCGCTGGGCGTCGGTGGCCTGCCGCGCGGCCGTGTGGTGGAGATCTACGGCCCGGAGTCCTCCGGCAAGACGACTCTGACCCTGCACGCCGTCGCCAACGCGCAGAAGGCCGGCGGCCAGGTCGCCTTCGTCGACGCCGAGCACGCCCTCGACCCCGAGTACGCGAAGAAGCTCGGCGTCGACATCGACAACCTGATCCTGTCCCAGCCGGACAACGGCGAGCAGGCGCTCGAGATCGTCGACATGCTGGTCCGCTCCGGCGCGCTCGACCTCATCGTCATCGACTCCGTCGCCGCGCTCGTGCCGCGGGCGGAGATCGAGGGCGAGATGGGCGACTCCCACGTGGGTCTCCAGGCCCGGCTGATGAGCCAGGCCCTGCGGAAGATCACGAGCGCGCTCAACCAGTCCAAGACCACGGCGATCTTCATCAACCAGCTCCGCGAGAAGATCGGCGTGATGTTCGGCTCGCCCGAGACCACGACCGGTGGCCGTGCGCTGAAGTTCTACGCCTCGGTGCGTATCGACATCCGCCGCATCGAGACCCTGAAGGACGGCACCGAGGCCGTCGGCAACCGCACCCGCTGCAAGGTCGTCAAGAACAAGGTCGCGCCGCCCTTCAAGCAGGCCGAGTTCGACATCCTCTACGGCCAGGGGATCAGCCGCGAGGGCGGCCTGATCGACATGGGCGTGGAGCACGGCTTCGTCCGCAAGGCCGGCGCCTGGTACACGTACGAGGGCGACCAGCTCGGGCAGGGCAAGGAGAACGCGCGGAACTTCCTGAAGGACAACCCCGATCTCGCCAATGAGATCGAGAAGAAGATCAAGGAGAAGCTGGGCGTCGGAGTGAGCAGCACCGAGGTCCCGGCGGTAGAGCCCGGCGCGGACGCGGCGAGCGCCGCTGCCCCGGCCGACGCTCCCGCCAAGTCGGTGTCCGCGCCCGCCACCAAGGCGGCGAAGGCCACCAAGACGGCCACGGCGGCCAAGGGCTGACCGGCACCGTGCCCGACCCGAGCCCGCGGCGTACCGCGGATTGGCCGGGCGGCAGCTCCGCATCGTCGAGGGCCGATGACGGGCTGCCGCCCCAGGACCCTGAAGAGAGGGCGCGGGCGATCTGTCTGCGCCTGCTCACCGGTACCCCCCGGACCCGGAAACAACTCGCCGAGGCGCTCCGCAAGCGCGAGATCCCGGACGAGGTCGCCGAAGAGGTGCTGTCCCGCTTCGAGGACGTCGGGCTCATCGACGACGCGGCGTTCGCGGGCGCCTGGGTGGAGTCACGGCACCACGGCCGCGGACTGGCCCGCCGTGCCCTCGCGCGCGAGCTGCGCACCAAGGGCGTCGACTCGGCGCTGATCGACGAAGCGGTCGGCCGGCTCGACTCCGACCAGGAGGAGGAGACGGCGCGCGAGCTGGTCGCCAGGAAACTCCGCTCCACCCGAGGCCTCGACCGGGACCGCCGGCTCCGCCGTCTCGCGGGCATGCTCGCCCGCAAGGGATACCCGGAGGGCATGGCCCTGAAGGTGGTCCGCCGGGCTCTGGAGGAGGAAGGCGAGGACACCGAGGGCCTGGACGGTCTGGAGGACGGTCTGTCCTGACCGGCCGCAGACGAGGACAGTTCATGGACCGGTCGATGCGGGGCGCCGAGCCGGCCACGGGCGGGTCGGTACCGCGGTGGGCCCCACCCGAGGGTGCCGGGCACAGGGCCCGTCCGAGTCCGGTCTCGTCCACGACTTTCCATCTGCCTCGGCGGCCTCGGCCGGCCTGGGCACATGCTTCTCTCCCCGCCACCCGGAACCGTCCGGGTGTTCACCGGGGGGCGAACGCCGTGCTTTTGGCGCCGGCCACGAAGGCCGAGGCCCATCAGGACCACCGAAGCGGACGGTGTCCACGGAGGGGAAGGGGCGAGGGGAACCACGTCCCGGGACACCGGTCCGCTTCGGTGCCGACTGAGGTGTGCCACGTCAGCCGACCGTGGGTCGGTCGGCTGACCGACGCACGCCCGCATCGGTACGTCGCCGGCCCACCGGCCGGCGACTCCCGGCACCGAGCGCGCGCCGGTCGCAGGTCGCACACCTGTACTGGCCCGCGCGACCGCTATTCCGCCGTCCCCGTCACCCGCACCGGCAGCCCCGAGCGGGGTCAGCAAGACCGTTCGACACACGCAGCCCGCATAGCGGTGCAGGTCCATGTGGACCCTCCGCCACAGGCGCACATCGGTGTCGGTCACGTCCCGGACGTGCACCATGTGCGCCCGCGCCGGTCAACGGATGTCCGCAGTGCGGGCGGATGCTCAGTCCGACCGGGCGGTCGCGTGCTCGGCGCGGGCCTCCGAGGCCCCGGGCGCACCTCCGCGCACCGTGTCGGCCGCGGCGTACAGTTCGGCCGGGCGCACGCCGCCGAAGGCCGCCACGAGGTGCCCGTCCGGCCTGACCAGCAGCACCGTGTGCGCCGATGCACCCGGATAGGACTCGGCGACGAGCAGCTCCGCCCGGGCGGGCAGCTCCGACACCGCCGAGGTGAGCCGGGGCATGACGCCCGCCGTCACCCAGTGGCGCCGGTCCCACACGCCCGTGCCGGGGGCGATCAGGACCACGAGCAGCCGGGCCCGGCCCAGCCGGTCCCGCAGCCGGGCGGCCGTCCCCTCGGGCGTCGTCACGGCGACGTCCGCAACCGGAGCACCGACCGGGGTTCCGACTGCGGTGTGCGCGTCGGCGTGCGGAGGCGTGAGGGGGGAGTACGGGTAGGCAGGGGGCGCACCCAGCGCGCCGAGCCCCAGATGCCCGTCCGTCAGGAGCGTGTCGTGCCCCCGCGTGGCGCCCGGCAGATACGTCCGCAGACCACCGGTGCCGCGCAGTATCGGCAGGGACTGGTCCGCGGCCCGCAGCCGTGCGGCAACCGCCGTGCGCCGTTCGGCCTGGTAGCTGTCGAGCAGGGTGTCGGAGGCACCGTGGTGCCAGGCCTGGGCGAGCTTCCACGCCAGGTTGTCGGCGTCGCGCATGCCCTCGTCCACGCCCTGGGTGCCGACCGCGCCGAGGAGATGGGCCGCGTCCCCGGCGAGGAAGGCGCGGTCCACACGCCAGCGCCGGGCCAGCCGGTGGTGCAGGGTGTGGACGCCGGTGTCGAGGAGGTCGTACTGCGGCGGCCCTTCGCACCAGCCGGCCAGCGTGTCCCGGACCCGTGACACCAACGCGTCCGGCGTCACCAGTTCGCCGCGCGCGGGCAGCAGCCAGTCCAGCCGCCAGACGCCGCCGGGCAGCGGTCGCGCGGTCACCTCGTCGCCGACCGCGCGCCACGGCGGCAGCCGGTGCAGTACGCCCTCGCCGGGCCAGGGCAGTTCGGTGCGCAGGGCGGCGACGGCGTGGCGCTCCACGGCGGTCCGGCCGGGGAACCGGACCCCGAGGAGCTTTCTGACCGTCGACCTGGCCCCGTCGCAGCCGACCAGGAAACTCCCGCGCCACCAGGTCGCCCCGGGCCCGCGCGTGTGCGCGGTGACACCGCTCCCGTCCTGTTCCAGCGCGTCGAGACGGCTGTGCGTGGCGACCCGCACCAGGTCCGCCGCGTCCACGGCGTCCCGCAGCCCCCGCACCAGGGCGTGCTGGGGCATGTGCACGGGAGCCGGCAGATCCTGCCCGTGGAACTCCACCCGGCGCAGTTCATGCTTGCGCCGCAGCGAACGCCAGCCGGCCCAGCGGGCTCCTTCGTCACGGATCGTGGCGCAGCCCAGCCGTTCGGCGAGTGCCGCGGTGTCCGCGCGCAGGAGGACCGTACGTGCGGGGCGCGGCTCGTCCTTGCCCTCGCCCTCGTCGAGGACCACCGAAGGGACTTCCTGAGCGGCGAGGGCGAGGGAGAGCGCGAGCCCGACCGGACCCGCGCCGACGACGATCACCGGGTCCACGGCACTGCTCCTGAGACCTGCCGGGACGGAGTGAACAGGGGGAGTGGGCCGGCTGGCACCCGGTGTGCGATCACAGAACGTATGCAACCCACTGCCGGTGTCCCCGTCAAGCGACGAAGGGCGGCGGACGCCTTCGCGCCGCCGCCCTTCGGGGGTTCCTGCCCCGTCGTGAGGTCAGCCCCCGCCCCCGGGGCCAGACTTGAAGTCGCCCTCCGTGGAGACACCGCCGGCGGGCCCCACCGTCTCCAGACCGCCGCCGGGAGCGGCGTGGACGACGGCGCCCGTGCTCTTCTTGCCGCGCCGCAGCTTGCGCTCCAGCCACCCCGCCGCGGAGGTGAGGGCGAAGTTCAGCGAGACGAAGATGACGGCGACGACGGTGAAGCAGGCGATGGTGTTGGCGCCGTAGTTGGCGCTCATCGGCCGTACGGAGGAGAGCAGTTCGTTGAAGGAGAGCATCGCGCCGCCGAGGGCGGTGTCCTTCACGATGACGACCATCTGGCTGACGATGGCCGGCAGCATGGCCGTCACCGACTGCGGCAGCAGTACGTGCCGCATCGTCTGGCCCTTGCGCATGCCGATCGCCTTGGCGGCGTCCGTCTGGCCTCGCGGCAGCGACTGGATGCCGGCCCGGACGATCTCCGCCAGGACCGAGGCGTTGTACAGCACCAGGCCGGTGACCACCGCGTACAGCGGGCGCACATCGCTGCTGATGTCGGTGAAGTCGGCGTAGGCCGCGTTGGCGAACAGCATCAGGATCAGCACGGGGATGGCGCGGAAGAACTCCACGACCGTGCCGGCGACGGCGCGGACCGAACGGTGGTCGGAGAGCCGGGCGATGCCGAAGACAGCACCGAGCGGCAGTGCGATGACCAGCGCGAGGGTCGCGGCGATCAGGGTGTTCTGCAGTCCGGGCCAGAGGTAGGTGGCGTACGGCTGGGAGCTGGTGAAGAACGGCTCCCACTTGACCCAGTCGAGCTGGCCCTTGGAGTTCAGGCCGTCGTAGACCCACCACACGACCAGCGCGAGCACGGCCAGGAACAGGACGGTGTAGCCGATGTTGCGCCGCTTGGCACGCGTGCCCGGGGCGTCGTAGAGGACGGAACTCATCGCTTCACCGCCACCTTCCTGCTCACCCAGCCGAGCACCAGTCCGGTCGGCNCCAGCGCGAGCACGGCCAGGAACAGGACGGTGTAGCCGATGTTGCGCCGCTTGGCACGCGTGCCCGGGGCGTCGTAGAGGACGGAACTCATCGCTTCACCGCCACCTTCCTGCTCACCCAGCCGAGCACCAGTCCGGTCGGCAGCGTGAGGCAGATGAAGCCGAACGCGAAGACCGCGACGATCGGGATCAGGGCGGCGTACGTCTCGATCCACTCCTTCATCAGGAGCGAGGCCTCCGCGACGCCGATCACCGCCGCGACGGTGGTGTTCTTGGTCAGTGCGATCAGCACGTTGGCCAGCGGGTTGACGACCGACCGGAAGGCCTGCGGAAGGACGATCAGCGTCAGCACCTGGGTGAAGCTCAGGCCCAGGGCGCGCGCCGCCTCCGCCTGTCCGACGGGCACGGTGTTGATGCCGGACCTCAGCGCCTCGCACACGAAGGCCGCGGTGTAGGCGATCAGACCGAGCACCGCCAGCCGGAAGTTGACCACCACGAATTCGTCTCCTCCGCCCAGGGTGACGCCCAGCGTCTGGAAGAGACCCAGCGAGGTGAAGAGGATGACGACGGTGAGCGGGATGTTACGCACGACGTTCACGTACGCGGTGCCGACGGCCCGCATCAGCGGTACCGGGCTGACCCGCATGCCGGCCAGCAGCGTTCCCCATATCAGGGAGCCTATGGCCGAGTAGACGGTGAGTTTCACCGTCACCCAGAAGGCGCCCAGCAGGGCGTCCATATCAAGAAAGTCGAACACGATCTCCCGCGCTTCCGCGTCTGCGAGTGGGAAGGACTCGGCGCGCCGCCGCCGTCAGCGGCGGCGCGCCCGGTCGGCCAGGGGTTACTTGACGATGTTGCCGATCTTCGGGGCGGGCTCGTTCTGGTAGCCGGCCGGGCCGAAGTGGGCCGCAACTGCCTTGTCCCAGGACTTGTCCTGGACCATCTTCTCCAGCGCCTTGTTGATCTTGTCCTTGAGCTCGGTGTCGCCCTTCTTCAGGCCGATGCCGTAGTTCTCGTTGCTCATCTTGAAGCCGGCGAGCTTGAACTTGCCCTTGAAGGCGTCCTGCGCGGCGTAGCCGGCGAGGATGGAGTCGTCGGTGGTCAGCGCGTCGATGACCTTGTTCTCCAGGCCGGTGAGGCACTCGGAGTAGCCGCCGTACTCCTGGAGCTGCGCCTTCGGGGCGAGCTTGTCCTTGACGTTCTGCGCCGAGGTCGAGCCGGTGACCGAGCAGAGCTTCTTGTCGTTCAGGTCCGCCGGGGACTTGATGGAGTCGTCGTCGGCGCGGACCAGGATGTCCTGGTGGGCGAGCAGGTACGGGCCGGCGAAGTCCACCTTGGCCAGGCGCTTGTCGTTGATCGAGTAGGAGGCGACGATGAACTTGACGTCGCCGCGCTCGATCGCGGTCTCGCGGTCGGCGCTCTTGGTCTCCTTGAAGACGATGTCGCCCTCTTCGTAACCGAGCTCCTTGGCCACGTACTTGGCCACGTCGACGTCGAAGCCCACGAACTTGCCGTCGGGGGTCTTCAGGCCGATGCCCGGCTGGTCGACCTTGATACCGATCGTGATCTTGTCGCCGCCGCCCGCGGAACCGCCGCCGGCCGCGTCGTCCTTCTTGCCGGAGCCGCAGGCGGTGACGGTGAGAGCGAGCGCGACTGCGGCGGCCGCGGCGGCGGAGGTCTTACGGAGCTTCATGTGAACTTCCCTTGGTTGGACGTGATGTGTGCGATCAGCAGAACCTGCCCGGGGCCAACGATGCCCAGGAGCGGACCGGTTCAGTGGTGCAGGATCTTCGAAAGGAAGTCCTTGGCCCGGTCGCTGCGCGGGTTGCTGAAGAATTCCTCCGGCGTGGCCTCTTCGACGATCTTGCCGTCGGCCATGAAGACGACGCGGTTGGCGGCGCTGCGCGCGAAGCCCATCTCGTGGGTGACGACGACCATCGTCATGCCGTCCCGGGCCAGCTGTTGCATGACCTCGAGGACCTCGTTGATCATCTCGGGGTCCAGCGCCGACGTGGGCTCGTCGAACAGCATGACCTTGGGGTTCATCGCCAGTGCCCGGGCGATCGCGACGCGCTGCTGCTGGCCGCCGGAGAGCTGCGCCGGGTACTTGTCGGCCTGCGAGCCGACGCCCACCCGGTCGAGCAGTCCGCGCGCCTTCTCCTCGGCGGCCTTCTTGTCCGTCCTGCGGACCTTCAGCTGGCCCAGCATGACGTTCTCCAGCACCGTCTTGTGCGCGAAGAGGTTGAACGACTGGAAGACCATGCCNGAGCCGACGCCCACCCGGTCGAGCAGTCCGCGCGCCTTCTCCTCGGCGGCCTTCTTGTCCGTCCTGCGGACCTTCAGCTGGCCCAGCATGACGTTCTCCAGCACCGTCTTGTGCGCGAAGAGGTTGAACGACTGGAAGACCATGCCGACGTCGGCGCGCAGCCGGGCCAGCGCCCTGCCCTCGTCGGGCAGCGGCTTTCCGTCGATCGTGATCGAGCCGGAGTCGATCGTCTCCAGCCGGTTGATCGTGCGGCACAGCGTGGACTTTCCGGACCCGGAGGGCCCGATGACGACCACGACCTCGCCGCGCGCGATCGTCAGGTCGATGTCCTGGAGCACATGCAGCGCGCCGAAGTGCTTGTTGACGTTGCTCAGTACGACCAGGTCCGTCGTGGCCGGCACGGCGTCCTCGGCGCCCTTGGTCACTGATACTCCGCTCATCGGCTTCTTGCTCCGTCCTCCTCGATTGGGAGGACCTTAATGAGGCACTGCGACCACCGTCATTACATCTGAGCGGAAATTGAGCATAACGATCCGGCTGCAACCGGACACACAGGGTGAACGGGACGGCGGTCGCTGTACCGGGTGGGTAACGAAAAACCCCAGGTCGCCGGTATCCCTCTTGACTCATGGTGGGCCTATCGGTCTTTATGCCCTGGTAACAACGCGAGAGCTACGCCCGCGAGGGGGGGCCACATGAGACTTCTGCTTGTCGAGGACGACGACCACGTCGCCGCGGCCCTGTCCGCGGTGCTCGCACGCCACGGTTTCCAGGTCACCCACGCCCGCAACGGCGAGGAGGCGCTGCAGGCCGTGCTCCCGGCGGCCGCCGAGGGCAGGACTCCCTTCGGGGTCGTCCTGCTCGATCTGGGGCTGCCGGACCAGGACGGCTACCAGGTGTGCGGGAAGATTCGGAAGCTCACCACCACGCCGGTGATCATGGTCACCGCGCGGGGCGACGTGCGCTCGCGCATCCACGGGCTGAACCTCGGCGCCGACGACTACGTCGTGAAGCCGTACGACACGGGCGAGCTGCTCGCCCGCATCCACGCCGTCAGCCGGCGTACCGCGCCCGGCGAGGAGGCCTCACCGGCCTCCGACAGCGCGCTCAGGCTCGGCGCGGTCACCATCGAACTGCCCACGCGCCGGGTCAGCGTCGAAGGGGCGGACGTCCAGCTGACCCGCAAGGAGTTCGACCTGCTGGCGCTGCTCGCGCAGCGGCCCGGTGTCGTCTTCCGCCGAGAGCAGATCATCAGCGAGGTGTGGCGCACCAACTGGGAGGGGACCGGCCGGACGCTCGAGGTACACGTGGCGTCGCTGCGTTCCAAGCTCCGCATGCCCGCCCTCATCGAGACCGTGCGCGGCGTCGGCTACCGCCTTGTCGACCCCGTCGTGTAAAGGCCCGCCCTCCCCTTGCGTACCCGTCTCCTCCCTCTCCTCATCGTCCTCATGGCGGGGGTCCTGCTCGCCCTGGGCTTCCCGCTCGCGGTGAGCCTGGCGGCCGCCGAGCAGCAGCAGGTGGTGGTCGACCGGCTGGACGACACGGCACGGTTCGCCGCCCAGGCCCAGTTCGTCACGGAGGGCGTGCCGGGCCGGGACGAGCGCCACACCACCCTCGAGGAGGAACTGACCCGCTACAACGACGTGTACGGGATCCACGCGGGCGTCTTCCACCGCAGCGGTGCCGCGATGGCCCGGGCCCCCTGGTACTGGGAGGTCCCGGACGCGGGGGTGGGCCGCCAGGCGTTCGCCGAGGCCCTGCTCGGCCGCCGCAGCCACGATCCACCGCAGGTCTGGCCCTGGCAGCAGGACGGCCGGATCGTCGTCGCCTCACCGGTGGTGCGCGACGGCGACGTCGTCGCGGTCGTCGTCACCGACTCGCCCACGGGGCAGCTGCGCTCGCGCATCCTGCGCGGATGGCTGATCATCGCGGCCGGCGAGTCCGCGGCGATGCTCGTCGCCGTGGGCGCGGCGTTCCGGCTCACCGGCTGGGTGCTGCGGCCGGTGCGCATCCTCGACGCCGCCACCCACGGCATCGCGACCGGCCGGATGAACTCCCGGGTAGCCGCTGCCGGGGGCCCGCCGGAACTCCAGCGACTGGCCCGGTCGTTCAACGAGATGGCCGACAACGTCGAGCTGGTGCTGGAGCAGCAGCGCGCGTTCGTCGCCGACGCCTCGCACCAGCTCCGCAACCCCCTCGCCGCCCTGCTGCTGAGGATCGAGCTCCTCGCCCTCGAACTGCCCGAGGGCAACGAGGAGATCGCCTCCGTGCGCACGGAGGGCAAACGGCTCGCCCGGGTCCTGGACGATCTGCTCGACCTGGCCCTGGCCGAGCACGCCTCCGCCGACATCCGCCTCACCGACATCGGTGAGCTGGCGGCCGAGAGGGTCGCCGCCTGGCGCCCGCTCGCGAAGGAGAAGGGCGTCCGGCTCAACGGACACGGTCCTGCCGTAACCGCCTGGGCCGACCCGATCGCGCTCTCCAGCGCCCTGGACGCCGTGATCGACAACGCGCTGAAGTTCACGCCCGAGGGGGAGGAGGTCACGGTCACGGCCTCGGCGGACGGCACGACCTCCACGGTCGTGGTCGCCGACGGCGGCCCCGGGCTCACGGAGGAGGAGCTCGCCCGGATCGGTGACCGCTTCTGGCGCAGTGGCCGCCACCAGAACGTGAAGGGCTCCGGCCTCGGACTCTCCATCACCCGCGCGCTGCTCTCGGCGGGCGGCGGCTCGATCGCGTACGCGCACAACGAACCGCGCGGACTGCGGGTGACGGTCACACTGCCGCGCCATCCGCCGACGGCCTGAGGCGGGGACCGGGCGGTCGGTGAGGGGCCGGCCGGCTGGCGAAGGGGGCGTGCTTCCCGGGGCCGGGCCCGGCTTGCGGGATACGACGGACCGGCGGTCCGTACGGGGCCGACTGCGGCAACGGGGGAACCGGCCTGCCGCCCGTGGACCGGCTCGCGTCCAGGCCGGCCGCTCCCGCGCCACCCCCTTGATCGTGTCGTGGTCGACGCCGTGCACGTTGCTCGGGACGTCGCCCTTGCCCGGGGCGGTCAGGACGGCCTTGTCGATACCGGGGCGGAGATGCTCCGACGGGCCCTCGCGGTCCCGCCACCTGCCCGGGTGGTCCGCGCCGCCCCTCAGCCCCGAGGGGACGGACGTCGGCCGGCGACACGGTGGAGCGTCGCCCCGCCGCGGCCGCCCTCGGCGGCCGGACCCGTGCCCCTGGCGCCTCGCCCTACGGCTTCACCGAGCTGTAGTAGCGGCGGGCCCCCTCGTGGAGCGGCAGCGGGTCCGTGTAGATCGCCGTCCGCAGGTCCACGAGCTGCGCCGGGTGGACCTCACGGCCGATCCGGTCCCGGCTCCTGATCACGGTCCGGGTGAACCGCTCGGTCAGCTCCGGGTCCGCCCGGTCCGTCGTGACGAGCAGATTGGCCACGGCGACGGTCTGCACCGGGGATTTGGCGCCCATCTGCGGATAGGCCTCGGCCGGGATCACCGCCGAGTGGTAGTGGCGCGTCGCGTCGCCCGTCGCGTGGACGCGGCTGATGAGCTTGTCGCCGACCGGGACCAGCCGTACGGGGAAACGTTCCGACAGCTTCTGGATCGTGCCGGTCGGCAGGCCTCCCGACCAGAAGAAGGCGTCCAGTTCGCCCCGCTCCAGCCGTCCCGGCAAGGTGTCGAGGCCGGCGGCCACCGGTTCGATGTCCCGGCGGGCGTCCAGGCCCGCGGCCGTGAGCACCCGGTCCGCTATGAGGCGGACACCGGAGCGGTCCTGACCGACGCCGACCCGCTTGCCGCGCAGGTCGGCCGGGGTCTCCACGGGTGAGCCCTGGGGCACGACGAGCTGTACGTAGTCGTCGTACAGCCGTGCGCAGCCGCGCAGCCGGTCGGCGCCGGTCCTGCCGTCGCGCCGGTACTTCGCCACCGCGTCGGCGGTCGCGATCGTGAAGTCGGCCTCGCCGCTCGCCACCCGGGCGAGGTTCTGCTGGGAGCCCTCGCTGTTGCGGAGCTCTATCGCGACCTTCGGCAGATCGTGGGCCAGGGCGTTCTTGAGGAGGTTTCCGTACCGCTGGTACACGCCGCTCTGCACGCCCGTGCTGAACGTGAGCCGGCCGCTCGGGCTGCTGTCGTCCATCGGCAGCAGCCACCACAGCAGCAGCCCGCACACGACGGCCAGCGCCGCGGAGCCCTGCAGGGCGCGGCGCCGGCTGATTCGGGACAGAGCGGGGAGCATGGCGCGATCCTGCCAGTTCACGCGCGGTGCTGGCCAGGCCCTCCCTTCGCCGCGCATGATCGGCTCTCCGTGTCCCGCCCACGGCTCTCCCCTCTCCCGCCCGGGCAACACGGGGGCGGGAGACGGCCGTCACCCCGTACCCTGGTGTGCGAGATGAGCGCGAAGACTTACGAGGTGCGCACCTACGGGTGCCAGATGAACGTCCACGACTCCGAGCGGCTGTCCGGCCTGCTGGAGGACGCCGGCTACGTCCGGGCGCCCGAGGGCACGGGTGAGGGAGAGGCGGATGTCGTCGTCTTCAACACCTGTGCGGTCCGGGAGAACGCCGACAACAGGCTGTACGGCAACCTCGGGCGGCTCGCCCCCATGAAGGCCCGGCGGCCGGGGATGCAGATCGCCGTCGGCGGCTGCCTCGCCCAGAAGGACCGCGACACCATCGTCGCGAAGGCGCCCTGGGTCGACGTCGTCTTCGGCACGCACAACATCGGCAAGCTGCCCGTCCTGCTGGAGCGCGCCCGAGTCCGGGAAGAGGCGCAGGTCGAGATCGCCGAGTCGCTGGAGGCGTTCCCCTCCACGCTGCCGACGCGCCGCGAGAGCGCGTACGCGGCCTGGGTGTCCATCTCCGTCGGGTGCAACAACACCTGCACGTTCTGCATCGTGCCCGCGTTGCGCGGCAAGGAGAAGGACCGCCGCCCCGGCGACATCCTCGCCGAGGTCGAGGCGCTGGTCGGCGAGGGCGTCTCGGAGATCACGCTGCTCGGCCAGAACGTCAACGCCTACGGCTCCGACATCGGCGACCGCGAGGCGTTCTCCAAGCTCCTCCGCGCCTGCGGGAGGATCGAGGGCCTCGAGCGGGTCCGCTTCACCTCCCCGCACCCGCGCGACTTCACCGACGACGTGATCGCCGCGATGGCCGAGACGCCGAACGTGATGCCGCAGCTGCACATGCCGCTCCAGTCCGGCTCCGACACGGTGCTCAAGGCGATGCGCCGTTCGTACCGGCAGGAGCGCTATCTCGGAATCATCGAGAAGGTCCGCGCCGCGATCCCGCACGCCGCCATCTCCACCGACGTCATCGTGGGCTTCCCCGGCGAGACCGAGGAGGACTTCGAGCAGACGCTGCACGTCGTGCGCGAGGCCCGCTTCGCCCAGGCCTTCACCTTCCAGTACTCGAAGCGGCCCGGCACCCCGGCCGCCGAGATGGACGGGCAGATCCCGAAGGAGGTCGTCCAGGCGCGCTACGAGCGGCTGGTGGCCCTCCAGGAGGAGATCTCCTGGGAGGAGAACAAGAAGCAGGTCGGCCGGGTTCTCGAGGTCATGGTCGCCGAGGGCGAGGGCCGCAAGGACGGTGCCACGCACCGGCTGTCGGGCCGTGCGCCGGACAACCGGCTGGTCCACTTCACCAAGCCCGCGGACGAGGTCCGTCCGGGCGACGTGGTGACCGTCGAGATCACGTACGCGGCCCCGCACCACCTCCTTGCCGAGGGCGAGACGATCTCCGTGCGCCGGACTCGCGCCGGTGACGCCTGGGAGAGGCGCAACGCCGCGCCGCAGCAGCCCGCCGGCGTGATGCTCGGCCTGCCGACGGTCGGCGTCCCGGCTCCGCTGCCCGCCCCGACGGGTGGCTGCTCGGCGGTCGGCTGACCCGGCAGGAACGCGGCGGGGCCGTGCCGCCGGGCGCCGTCGCGTCCGGCGGGCCCGGTAACCCGTGAGGCGCCCCGGAGCCCGTCGTGGCCGCCGCCGGGTGTCCGGGGCCGCGCGGGGCACGCTCACCGGTGCCGCGCCGGGCGTCGCGACGGCGCGAACGTCGGTCTGTTGCGGCACTAGGCTGCGATCATGCTTGTCGCCGCCGCCGTCTGCCCCAGCCCTCCGCTCCTCGTGCCCGACGTGGCCGCGGGCGCCGCGCCCGAGCTCGACGCGGCCCGGCACGCTTGTGCCGACGTGCTGGGTGTGCTGGCCGCCTCCCGTCCCGAGGTGCTGTTCGTGGTGGGCGCCGCGAGCCCCGGCGAGCGGCCCGGCATCCATGCCCCGGGGACGCCCGGTTCCTTCGAGGGCTTCGGCGTCGCCTCGCACGTGCGGCTGGGCGTCCCCGACGGGCCCGCGCCGGAGGGACGGCTGCCCGTGGCGCTGGCCGTCGGGGCCTGGCTGCTGGAACGTGCGAACTGGTCCCTCGCCCCGGTGGAGGGTCTCGCCGTGGACACCGGCCTCGCAGCCGCCCGCTGCGTGGAGACCGGCCGGGAGCTCGCCGCGCGGGCCCGGCGGGTCGCATTGCTCGTGATGGGCGACGGCAGTGCCCGCCGCACCCTCAAGGCACCGGGATACCTGGACGAACGCGCGGCGCCGTTCGACGCGGAGGCCGCCCGGGCGCTCGGAGCGGCGGACACCGCAGCGCTCGCCGGGCTCGACGAGTCCCTCGCGCGGGAGCTCCAGGTGGCCGGACGCGCACCGTGGCAGGTCCTCGCGGGAGCCGCCGAGGACGCCGGCCTGACCGGGCAGCTCCTCTACGAGGACGCCCCGTACGGCGTCGGGTACTTCGTCGCCGCCTGGTCCTGACACCGCGCGCCCACGCCGTCGGGGACGACCGCACCGGTCGGGGCGGCGGCCGACCGGTGCGCGCCCCGAGGCGCCGGAGCACTCGGACACCGCGACCGGGTGGCCGTCCGCCGTCGCACTCTCAGGAAGCCGGCGGCGGGGTGCCTTCGCCGCCCTTGTGCGTGCCGTCGTCCTTGTGCGTGCCGTCGTCCTTGTGGGTGAGGCGGCCCAGGGCCTCCTTGGCCTTGCCGGTACCCGACTCGATCTTGTCGCTGTACTTGCCCTTGGTCCGGTGGTCGACCGTCCGTGCGGCCTTGTCCAAACCGTGCTCGATCTTGTGCCCGTGGTGGTGGGCGAGGTCGGAGACCTTCTCCCTGGCGGGGGCGAGCTTGGCCTTCAGCGTGTCCATGATGCCCATGGGTCACCTTCGCTCATCAGGATCTACTTGCGGGCGCCTTCACCGGCTCCGTTGTCCGCGGCCTCGTCGACGGACTGCTGCTTCGGGATCTCGACCTGATCCGCCCCGGAGGACCCGTCCGACGGTCCGGCCCCGCCGGCCGCGCCGAAAGCCGCCGGAGCCTCCTCGGTGCCGGGCCCGGCACCGGTTGTGGCTTCGCCGTCGTCCGCACCCTTCTCGGACTCCACGGAGCCGGTGGCCTCGTCCGCCGACGCTTCCACTGGCTCCTTCACCTGCACAGCGTCCTTGGCAGGTTCCCCGGGGGCGCCTTCCTCGGCGCCGGCCGTCACACGGCCGGCCGTGCCTTCCTCGGACGGCGCCGCCACGGCCTCTTTGGCCTTCCGGCGAAACCTTGCAAAAACGCCCATATCTACTCCATAGCCTACTCGTGTGGGCGAGATTCCGCGTCGTCCGGGGCGTCCCATCGCTCCGCCCCGGCGGCGCCGGTTCAGTGACCGGCGACAGGAACCTCGCAACAGGCAACGACCCCGTGCAGGTGCCGTCACGTAGCTCGTTCGGGGACGGGCTGGGTCGTTTGCGAGACTGGGGCGGTGAGAAGCGCAGCCCCCGCACCGCGGGTCATCGCCGTCGTCGGTCCCACCGCGGCCGGCAAGTCCGATCTGGGCGTCCATCTGGCCCGGCAGCTCGGCGGCGAGGTCGTCAACGCCGACTCGATGCAGCTCTACCGCGGGATGGACATCGGGACCGCCAAACTGACGGAGGGGGAGCGCGGCGGGGTTCCGCACCACCTCCTCGACATCTGGGACGTCACCGAGGCGGCGAGCGTCGCCGAGTACCAGAAGCTGGCCCGTGGGGAGATCGACCGGCTGCTCGCCGAGGGTCGTACGCCCGTCCTCGTCGGGGGATCGGGGCTGTACGTGCGCGGTGCGATCGACGCGCTGGAGTTCCCCGGCACCGATCCCGAGGTCCGCGCCAGGCTCGAGGCCGAGTTGGAGGAGCGCGGCTCCGGGGTGCTGCACGCGCGCCTGGCCGGGGCCGACCCGGACGCTGCCCGTGCGATCCTGCCCAGCAACGGCCGGCGGATCGTCCGGGCCCTGGAGGTGATCGAGATCACCGGCCGGCCCTTCACCGCCAATCTGCCCGGCCACGACGCCGTGTACGACACCGTGCAGATCGGCGTCGACGTCGCCCGCCCCGAGCTCGACGAACGCATCGCGCTGAGGGTGGACCGGATGTGGGAGGCGGGTCTCGTCGACGAGGTACGGGCCCTGGAGGCCCAGGGGCTGCGGGCCGGGCGCACCGCGTCGCGCGCGCTCGGGTACCAGCAGGTCCTCTCGGCGCTCGCGGGGGAGTGCACCGAGGAGGAGGCACGCGCCGAGACCGTACGCGCCACCAAGCGTTTCGCGCGCCGCCAGGACTCCTGGTTCCGCCGGGATCCGCGCGTGCACTGGCTGAGCGGTGCCGCCGCGGATCGCCGGGAACTTCCGGGGCGCGCTCTCGCGTTGGTCGAACGACCGGTTACAGCCTGATCACGTGATGGCATCGGGACGCCACGGCCGTCATCCCGGTGCCTCGGGCCGTGCCATCATCGAGCATCGATCGACGAGTGGTCCGAGTTGGGAGGGCGCGTGGCGATGGAGGCCGGCCCTCGCGACAGAGAACAGCGGGCACGGAACGACCTGTCCCGGCTGAGCCCCGACGGTCCGGACGAGACCGTGGACCTGCTCGCGGACGACTCGGGAGCCGACGGAGCGGTCGAGGTGGAGCTGCGACCGCCCCGGCGCCTCAGGATCTGGCAGCTCGCGCCCATCGTGGGCCTCGCCGCCGTCGGTTCGCTGATGTTCGCGTTCCCGCTCGCGTTCGGTTCCGGGGACGGCGGTGCGGTGGTCGCCATGCTCGGTCTCCTGATCAGCTGCTGCGCCGCGGGCTGGGGCATGATGGCCGCCCGCCGCGTAGGCCACACCTGGCCGGGCCTGCCCGAGCGGAGCTCCGGAGAGCGCCCCGACTGGCGTGTGATCGCCCTGTACGTCGTGGTGGCCGCCGCCCTGGTCGCCCTCGCCGTCTGGCGTGTGGCCCGGCTCCGCTGAGTGTCCGGACCGCCCCTTACGATGGTCGGGTGACCAGCCACGCCACCCCGACCACGCCGTCGCTCTCGCCGATCGCCTTCCTGAAGGGCCACGGGACCGAGAACGACTTCGTGATCGTCCCGGACCCCGGCAACGAGATCGAGCTGCCCGCCTCCGTGGTCGCCGCGCTCTGCGACCGCCGCGCGGGCATCGGAGGCGACGGGCTGCTCCATGTCGTGCGCTCCGCCGCGCACCCCGAGGCGCGTTCCCTGGCGGGCGGGGCCGAGTGGTTCATGGACTACCGCAACGCGGACGGTTCGATCGCCGAGATGTGCGGCAACGGAGTGCGGGTGTTCGCCCGCTATCTGCAGCGGGCTGGCCTCGTCGGAGCCGGTGACCTCGCGGTGGCCACGCGCGGCGGCGTCAAGCGGGTGCACATCGACAAGGACGGTGACATCACCGTCGCCATGGGCCGGGCCCGGCTCCCCGAGGACGGTGTCACCGTCACCGTCGGCGGCCGCAGCTGGCCCGCCCGGAACGTGAACATGGGCAATCCGCACGCGGTCGCGTTCGTCGAGGACCTCGGCCACGCGGGCGGACTGTTCTCCGCCCCGCCGTTCACCCCGGCCTCGGTGTATCCGGACGGAGTGAACATCGAGTTCGTCGTCGACCGGGGCCCGCGCCACGTGGCCGTGCGGGTGCACGAGCGGGGCTCCGGCGAGACCCGATCGTGCGGCACCGGCGCCTGCGCCGTCGCCGTCGCGGCCGCGCGCAGGGACGGCGCCGACCCGGCCGTGACCGGTGCCCCCGTCACGTACACGGTGGATCTCCCGGGTGGCCGGCTGGTGATCACCGAGCACCCGGACGGCGAGATCGAGATGACCGGTCCCGCCGTGATCGTCGCCGAGGGCCACATCGACCCCGCCTGGCTCGAGGTCTCGGCCTGACCGGCGCTCCGCCGCGCCCCGCGGCCCGGGCCTCCGGCCGCGCTCCACGGCGTCTCCCACAGCACGGGTCGAACCGTCGACAGGAACGCACATCGCCTGAACCATCGCTCGAATGGGTGATCCGATTCACGCTGAGCGAGAGGTGAACTCGGCTACGTGGTGGGCTCGGTAGCATCAAGCACCGGCAGGGAGGGCACACCTGCTCCGCCCACCGCCGGTCGACGCTGCCGGAGGTGCCCCATGAGTGCAGAGGCCACCAACCCTGGTGCTCCCAGCCGCCGACGCGCCCGCTCCAGGCTCGACCTCCGTCGACTGGGCAGAGCCGCGCTGCTCGGTCCGACAGCACGGGACCGGGTCCCCGACGCCATCGGCCATGTCGCGGAGGCTCACCGAGCCCACCACCCCGACGCCGATCTGACGATCCTGCGCAGGGCGTACGTCCTCGCCGAGTCCTCGCACCGAGGGCAGTTCCGCAAGAGCGGTGAGCCGTACATCACGCACCCGCTCGCCGTGACGTTGATCCTCGCCGAACTCGGCGCGGAGACCACGACCTTGACCGCCTCACTCCTCCACGACACCGTGGAGGACACCGATGTGACACTCGACCAGGTGCGGGCGGAGTTCGGCGAGGAGGTCTGCTATCTCGTCGACGGCGTCACCAAACTGGAGAAGGTGGACTACGGCGCTGCCGCAGAGCCGGAGACCTTCCGCAAGATGCTCGTCGCCACCGGCAACGACGTCCGGGTCATGTCCATCAAACTCGCCGATCGGCTGCACAACATGCGCACCCTCGGCGTGATGCGCCCCGAGAAGCAGGCACGCATCGCCAAGGTCACCCGCGACGTGCTGATCCCGCTCGCCGAGCGGCTCGGCGTCCAGGCACTCAAGACCGAGCTGGAGGACCTGGTCTTCGCGATCCTCCACCCCGAGGAGTACGAGCGCACCCGTGCGCTCGTGGTGGAGAACGCCGACGCGGGTGACGCCCTGGCCGCCGTCGCCGAGAGTGCCAGAGCCGTCCTGCGGGACGCGGGCATCCCGGCCGAAGTCCTCGTCCGGCCACGGCACTTCGTCTCCGTGCACCGCCTGCGGCTCAAGCGCGGCGAGCTCTCCGGCACCGACTTCGGCCGCCTCCTCGTCCTCGTCGCCGAGGACGCCGACTGCTACGCCGCCCTCGGCGAACTGCACACCTGCTTCACGCCGTTGATCTCCGAGTTCAAGGACTTCATCGCCGCCCCCAAGTTCAACCTGTACCAGTCGCTGCACACGGCGGTCGCGGGCTCCGACGGCGCCGTGGCCGAAGTCCTCATCCGCACGCACCAGATGCACCGCGTCGCCGAGGCCGGTGTCGTCGCCCTCGGCAACCCGTACACGGCGGTGGACACCGCGGACGGAGGCGCTACCGCGGGCGACGCCTCCGGCGGGGCGGACGGCGAGCGGGCCGACCCGACCAGGCCGGGTTGGCTCTCCCGGTTGCTGGAGTGGCAGGAGTCGGCCCCGGACCCCGACACCTTCTGGACCTCGCTGCAGGCGGACCTCGCCGAGGACCGCGAGATCACCGTCTTCCGCGCGGACGGCGGCACCCTCGGTCTCCCCGCCGGGGCGAGCTGTGTGGACGCCGCCTACGCGCAGTACGGCGATGCGGCGCACGCCTGTGTCGGCGCCCGTGTCAACGGCCGGCTCGCCGCGCTGGCCACCCGGCTGGGAGACGGCGACACGGTCCAGCCGCTGCTCGCCCAGGACGCCGCCTCCGGACCCTCGCCGGACTGGCTCGACCACGCCCGTACGCCCGCGGCCCGGATCGCGATCACCAGCTGGCTCGCCGAGCATCCCGAGGCCGCCAAGCCGCAGGCCGCCGCGCCCCGGACGCCCGCGTCCCCCGGCGGGGGCCGGCGCGCCGCCGTGGACGCCGTGGCCGAGGCGCCGGGCATGCCCGACGCCACCGTCCGGCTCGCCGGGTGCTGCACCCCGGTGCCGCCCGACGTGGTCACCGGATTCGCGGTCCGCGGCGGCGCGGTCACCGTGCACCGCGGTGAGTGCCCGGGTGTGTCCCGCATGCGCGCCATGGGTCGGGAGCCGGTCGAGGTGCGCTGGGGCCGGGCGGCGGAGTGCCGCGTCACGCTGGTCGCCGAGGCGCTCGGCAGGCCCCGCCTCCTCGCGGATCTCACCGAAGCCATCGCCGCGGCCGGCGCGGCGGTCGTCTCCGCCACCGTCGAGCCGCCCAGCGAACAGCGCGTACGCCACACCTACACGCTCCAGCTCCAGGACGCCGCCGGGCTGCCCGCGCTGATGAGGGCGATGCGCGAGGTGGCGGGGGTGTACGACGTGAACCGCGCCCAGCACCCTGCCTCCGCCTGAGTCGCCCGCCGCCGTCCCCTCCGGGCCGGGGCGACGGCGCTGCTCCGGGCGCCTGACCCCTTTCGGGTGTGCGCGGAGCGTGCCGCCGCGGTCCGCGTTCCCCGCGCTGGTAGCGGTGATGACATGCTGATCACCTCACGACGCCTGCGGGCGGCATTGCTCGTCGCCGCCTCGGCCACGCTGGTCGCCGCCGTACTGCCCGGCCCCGAACCGCTGGGTATCGGGGATCCGCTGTTCCCGCACCTGGGCAACCCCGGGTACGACGTGCTCACCTACGACATCGCCTTCACCTACCGGGGCGTCAACAGCAGGCCG
The DNA here is from genome assembly GCF_030056615.1 of Streptomyces sp. HNM0645. Lineage (NCBI taxonomy): Bacteria > Bacillati > Actinomycetota > Actinomycetes > Kitasatosporales > Streptomycetaceae > Streptomyces > Streptomyces sp. HNM0645. Next base: position 50,998 of record NZ_JASHLT010000044.1, read on the forward strand.
CTGGATGCCGTGACGAAGATCGACGCACGGGCCACGGAGCGTCTGGAGCGGATCAACCTCGACTTCACCAGCGGCACCGTACGGGCGGTCGAGGTGAACGGCAGCAGTGCAGAGTTCACGACCGCCGGCGAGGATCTGGTGATCACCCCGCGACAGGCCGTGGACGCGGGCACCCCGCTCGCCGTCACCGTTACCCACACCAGTGATCCGAAGGGCGGGGAGGCGGGCGGCTGGGTGCGCACGACCGACGGCCTGGCGATGGCCAACCAGGCCGACGCCGCCCACCGCGTCTTCCCCTGCAACGACCACCCCGCCGACAAGGCGCACTTCACCTTCCGCATCACGGCACCGGCAGGGCTGACCGCCGTGGCCAACGGCCTCCCGGTCCCGACCGGTGCCGCGAAGCCCGCCGCCGAACCCGCCACCAGGACCTGGGTCTATCGCACCCGGCACCCCATGGCGACCGAGCTGGCCCAGGTCAGCATCGGGAAGTCGGCCGTCGTCCGCCGCGAGGGCCCGCACGGCCTGCCGCTCCGGGACGTCGTCCCCGCGGCACAGCGGGCGCGGCTCGAGCCCTGGCTCAGGAAGACCCCCGCGCACATCACGTGGATGGAGAACAAGGTCGGGCGCTACCCGTTCGAGACGTACGGAGTGCTCCTGGCGCAGGCCGAGACCGGGTTCGCCCTGGAGACCCAGACGCTGTCGCTCTTCGAGACGTCGATGTTCACCGACACCCGGTACCCGAAGTGGTACGTCGAGTCGGTCATGGTCCACGAACTCGCCCACCAGTGGTTCGGGAACAGCGTCACGCCGCGGACCTGGTCGGACCTCTGGCTCAACGAGGGGCACGCCACCTGGTACGGCTCGCTGTACGCGGAGGAGCACGCCGAGCAGCCGCTCGAGGAGCAGATGCGCGAGGCGTACGTGCGGTCCGACGGCTGGCGCGCCGCCGGCGGGCCCCCGGCCGCCCCGAAGCCCGCGGCACCCGGCCGGCAGCTCGGGCTGTTCCGGCCGATCGTGTACGACGGCAGTGCGCTGGTCCTCTACGCACTGCGACAGGAGATCGGCAAGAAGGCGTTCGAGACCCTGGAGCGGGCCTGGGTCGCCGAGCACCGGGACGGCACGGCGACGACGGCGGACTTCACCGCCCTCGCCCAGCGGGTCTCGGGCCGGGACCTGACCGGTTTCTTCCGGGGCTGGCTCTACGGGGCGAAGACCCCCAGGATGCCCGGGCACCCGGACTGGCGCAGTGAGGTCCCGTCGGTCCAGCGGAATGCCGCGCCCGCCGCGAAGCACTGAGTCTCCACGGCCCTCCCGGAGCCCGGGGGAGCGGTGGGAAAACCGGGGTGACGGCCGCGGCGGCGCCGTGGGACCATCGACGGGTCGGCGGCGTCGCCGGGTACGGCTCCCCGGAAGGGGACGGACCCGCCCGGTTTCTCCGTCCCGACGCGGCAGACCGGGAATGTTCCGGGGCCGTGACGCGTTGTGACAGTCGCGGGGCATGCCGAGCGCATACGGTCCGCACCAGCTTTCCATCGACGTAAGGATCCAATGACCTCCTCTTCATCCACTTCCCAGGACGCGCAGAGCTTCGCGGAGACCACCCGCACCGAGAGCCTTCGGGCCGATGCCCTGATGGAAGAGGACGTCGCCTGGAGCTACGAGATCGACGGAGAGCGGGACGGCGACCAGTTCGACCGCTCCGACCGTGCCGCGCTGCGGCGTGTGGTGGGCCTCTCCACCGAGCTCGAGGACGTCACCGAGGTCGAGTACCGGCAGCTGCGCCTCGAGCGCGTCGTGCTCGTCGGCGTGTGGACCTCCGGGACCGTCCAGGACGCGGAGAACTCTCTCGCTGAGCTGGCCGCCCTCGCCGAGACGGCGGGAGCCCACGTGCTCGACGGCGTGATCCAGCGCCGCGACAAGCCGGACCCGGCCACGTACATCGGTTCGGGCAAGGCCGACGAGCTGCGCGACATCGTGCTCGAAAGCGGGGCCGACACCGTCGTCTGCGACGGTGAGCTCAGCCCGGGCCAGCTGATCCACCTCGAGGACATCGTCAAGGTCAAGGTGGTCGACCGGACCGCCCTGATCCTCGACATCTTCGCGCAGCACGCCAAGTCCCGGGAGGGCAAGGCGCAGGTGGCCCTGGCACAGATGCAGTACATGCTGCCCAGGCTGCGGGGCTGGGGCCAGTCGATGTCCCGGCAGATGGGCGGCGGCAGCGGCGGCATGGCCACCCGAGGCCCCGGTGAGACCAAGATCGAGACGGACCGGCGCCGGATCCGCGAGAAGATGGCGAAGATGCGCCGGGAGATCGCGGAGATGAAGACCGGCCGCGAGATCAAGCGGCAGGAGCGGAAGCGGCACAAGGTTCCGTCCGTGGCGATCGCGGGCTACACCAACGCGGGCAAGTCCTCGCTGCTCAACCGCCTCACCGGCGCCGGTGTCCTGGTGGAGAACGCGCTGTTCGCCACTCTGGACCCGACCGTGCGACGGGCCGAGACCCCGAGCGGCAGGCTCTACACGCTGGCCGACACCGTCGGATTCGTCCGGCACCTTCCGCACCACCTCGTCGAGGCGTTCCGCTCCACGATGGAGGAGGTCGGCGAGTCCGACCTCATCCTGCACGTGGTTGACGGCTCGCATCCCGCGCCGGAGGAGCAGCTGGCCGCCGTGCGCGAGGTGATCCGGGACGTCGGCGCGGTGGACGTACCGGAGATCGTCGTGATCAACAAGGCGGACGCGGCCGATCCGCTCGTGCTGCAGCGCCTGCTCCGCATCGAGCGGCACGCCATCGCCGTCTCGGCCCGTACGGGCGCGGGGATCGACGAACTCCTCGCGATCATCGACGCCGAACTGCCGCGCCCGCAGGTCGAGATCGAGGTCCTGCTGCCGTACACGCAGGGAGCGCTCGTCTCGCGCGTCCACGCCGACGGCGAGGTGCTGTCGGAGGAGCACACCTCCGAGGGCACGCTGCTCAAGGCGCGGGTGCACGAGGAGCTCGCGGCCGCGCTGGGGCCGTACGTCCCGGCGGCGCGCTGAGCCGACCGAGGTCCGCACCGCACGCCATACGAAGGCCCGCCCCGGGAGGGGCGGGCCTTCGTATGGCACGGGGCGCGTGTTCCGGTGCTGCCCTTCGGGGTGGGGCGTGGCCTCGCGCCGGACAGCGCGGCCCGAAGGCCGGCGGATCACCTGCCCGCGACATTCGCGCTCATCGTCGTGTGGCTCCCCTTCGCCGGGGCGGGGTCCCGCGTGCAGTCTGCCATCAGGGCCGGGCCGGCCCTCTGCGCGGAGGCTCAGCCACCGACGCGGGAAGCCCGCGACTTCAGTCGTGGGTGGAGTCACGAACGTGTCGCACGCCTGGGCGCGCCAGAACGCGGTCCTCCGGTGGACCGCCTCCCCGTGCTGCGAACCTCTCTCGGGGCGGCCCCTCCGCGCGGCCGGGCCATGCCCGCCACCTGCACGGAGTCTCCACGCGTGAGCCGCGGGGAGCTTCCGCCCGCGCCGGCCGCCGACGTGGCCGAACCGCCGTCACCGCTTCGAACGAGGCACCTTCCACGGCCGTGCCGGAAGGGCCCCGGAGAGTCCGGGGCCCCGCGGCCGCACGCGACTACCGCCCCGCGAACTTCCTGCTGACCGCGTCGTAGACGCCCTTGGCCTCCTCGCCGAGGCGCGGTCCGGCGAGCCAGCCCGCCGTCACCGGTCCGATCGAGGTGTTCGAGACCAGCGCGGGCTTGCCGTTCTTGCCGGCCGCGACCCAGCCACCGCCGGACGAACCGCCGGTCATGGTGCAGCCGATGCGGTACATCGTCGGTTCCTCGGCCTTCAGCGACAGCCGGCCAGGCTTGTCCTCGCACTGGAACATCCGCTCGCCGTCGAACGGCGGCGCCGCCGGGAAGCCCGTCGCCGTCATGCTGCCCACCTTCGGCACGGCCGGAGCGTTGAAGTCGACCGGAAGTGCCGAACCGACCGTCTCCTCGAGGGACTTGCCGTTGGCGCCCCTCTCGGGCGTCACATGGATCACGGCGAAGTCGTACGGCGCGCCCCGGCCGCCCGTGGACGCGCCCTGCGAGATCCACTGCTCGGAGGTCTGCGCCCAGTCGCCCCACCACACGCCGTAGGGGGCCATCTGCTCCTTCGAGTCCCCCTTGGTGGAGGTCTTCGCGCCGTTGTTGTACGAGGGGACGAAGGCGATGTTGCGGTACCAGCCGCCCTCCTTGCCCGCGTGGACGCAGTGGCCCGCGGTCCACACCAGGTTGGACTTGCCGGGGTTGGCCGGGTCCTCCACGACGGTCGCGGAGCAGACCATCGAGCCCTTGGGGCCGTCGAAGAAGACCTTCCCGGCCTCGGGGGCGTTGCCGTGATAGGGCGCGGCGACCGCCGCGGCCTCGACCGGCTGCGGCGTCGGGTCGGTGACCCCCTCGTCACCGGAGATGTCCTCCTCCTCGACCGGCTTGCCGGGCTCCTCGGCCTCGCGCATCCGGTCCGGGTCCCAGAGGTCCTCGATGATCGGGTTGACGAAGTCCTTGGCCTCGCGGAGCCAGGTGTCCTTGTCCCAGTTCTTCCACTCGCCGTTGCGCCACTTGTCCAGGTCGATCCCGTGCTCCTTGAGCCGGTCCTTGAGATCGTCCGGGATCGTGATCTTCCCGTCGGCGGTACCGTCGGCCGCCGCCGGGGCGCTGGGCTTGTCCGCCGCGTCGCCCTCGCCGGGGCCGCAGGCCGTTGCCGTCAGCGCGAGCGCGGCCGCGAGCGCGCCCGCCGCGAGTATCGGCCTGCGAGCGGCCTTCCCCCCACGGCGTGCGGCGAAGATCGGGCGATTGGGTCGCATGTGGTGATCCCCCTGGNGAGTATCGGCCTGCGAGCGGCCTTCCCCCCACGGCGTGCGGCGAAGATCGGGCGATTGGGTCGCATGTGGTGATCCCCCTGGGACTTCATCAGTTGCGTGCGTACGGAACGAGATTGCCTGCGCACATCCCGGCGACGCCGCCGGTGTCGCAATGCGGCCCCCACTATGCCGGTGCCGCTGGGGACGGTGAGCGGCAGGGCCGTGGTTCCCGGGCCGAAGGATCTTCCGGAATGACCGTGATCCCCCGCTTCCGGCGTCGTTGGTACGGACGGGGGACGCAGGCCTTCAGCGTTCACCGTCGTGCCGCGGCGGTCGACCGCCGTACCGAGGCGCGACACAACCGTGACAGTCGGAGGACGAACAACCGTGGCCGTGACCGAACCCGCTCCGCCGGCACAGCCCGTCGCGCACGAAGGCATCCTGCGCCGCCAGTCGCTCCGTGAGTCGGCGGCACGGACCTACGCCCGTTCGCTGCCCATCGTCCCGGTACGGGCCCGGGGGCTGACGATCGAGGGGGCGGACGGACGGCGGTATCTCGACTGCCTCTCGGGCGCCGGGACCCTCGCCCTCGGCCACAACCACCCCGTCGTACTGGAAGCGATCAAGAAGGTGCTCGCCTCAGGAGCGCCGCTGCACGTCCTCGACCTCGCCACTCCGGTCAAGGACGCCTTCACCACCGAACTGTTCGCCACGCTGCCGCGGCCGCTCGCCGACGACGCCCGTATCCAGTTCTGCGGGCCGGCCGGTACGGACGCCGTCGAAGCCGCCCTCAAACTGGTCCGCACCGCGACGGGGCGCACCGGACTGCTCGCGTTCACCGGTGCGTACCACGGCATGACGGCCGGGGCCCTCGACGCCTCGGGGGGCGCGCCGGACGTCCGGGTGACGAGGCTGCCCTATCCGCAGAACTACCGCTGCCCCTTCGGGGTCGGCGGCGAAAGGGGCGCCGAGCTCGCCGCCCGCTGGGCCGAGAGCCTGCTGGACGACCCCAAGGGCGGTGTCCCGACGCCCGCCGGCATGATCCTCGAACCGGTGCAGGGCGAGGGCGGTGTGATCCCGGCCCCCGACGGCTGGCTGCGACGGATGCGCGAGCTCACCGCTTCCCGTTCCATCCCGCTGATCGCCGACGAGGTGCAGACGGGGGTGGGCCGCACCGGAGCCTTCTGGGCGGTCGAGCACAGCGGGACCGTCCCCGACGTGATGGTGCTGTCCAAGGCCATCGGCGGTTCCCTCCCGCTCGCAGTGATCGTCTACCGCTCCGATCTGGACGTCTGGCAGCCCGGTGCCCACGCCGGCACCTTCCGGGGCAACCAGCTCGCCATGGCGGCTGGTGCGGCCACTCTGGCCTTCGTACGGGAGAACCGGCTGGCGGAGCGGGCAGCAATCCTCGGCACACGCATGCTGGGGCAGCTCGAGGGCCTCGCCGCCACCCACCGGTCCATCGGCGACGTACGCGGCCGGGGGCTGATGATCGGTGTCGAACTGGTGAATCCCGACGTCGACGACCCGCAGGCCGACGTCCCGCCGGCCGACCCCGTCCTCGCCGCCGCCGTGCAGCGGGAATGTCTCCGCCGTGGGCTGATCGTCGAACTCGGCGGACGCCACTCCGGGGTCGTCCGTCTGCTGCCTCCCCTCACGCTCACCGACGAACAGGCCCAGGCGGTCCTCGACCGCTTCGCCGACTCCCTGGAAGCGGCCGTGTGCGCGCCGCACCGCCGCAACGACACCGGGCCGTCTCTGTGATCCCGGACGACACCACAAGGAAGTCCCCGTGAACCCCATCCCCGCTGCCGACACCCCAGAGCCCGACGCCCGTCCCGCCGCGGACCACCACCCGGGGCAGAACGGGACGGCGGCCGTCCCCCTCACGGTCGAGCCGGCGACGGTACCGCGGCAGTCGGAGGGGGCGTCCGAGGAACAGGATGCCGATCCCCGGCCGGGCCCGGCCGAAGCCCCCGCCGGAGCGGCCCCGGGCACGGCGGCCGACCCGCTCGACCATCCCGATCCGCTGATGGCCGCCGACGCGGGAGCGGTCGAGAACCTCCTGCGCTGCTGGGTCAGGGAGAACGACCTCCCCAGGCCCACCGAGGGGCACTTGCGCATTCCGCTCCACGCCAGCGGCACGGCCCTGCTCGTCCCCGTCCTCCACTGGTCCCTCACCGGCTGGCACCGTTTCGGACTTCCCCGACTGGAGGGTGCTCCGGCGGAGGCACCTCCGGCCGACGCCGTCACCGTCGCGGTCCTCCTCACCCGTGAGCCGGGCGCCGACGGCAGCGCACCGGGATCCGGGAGCCGTGTACGAAAGGACGGTGAAGGCCGCCGGTCCGAAGCGGTCGACCTCGCCGGACGCGTCGCGGACTCCGTCCGCCGTACGGCCGGCTTCATCGACGACCGGCGGCGGCGCCCCGCCCCTCGGCACGGAGCCGACCTCTTTCTGACCGCCGAACAGTCACTGATCCTGGGCCATCCGCTTCACCCCACTCCCAAGAGCCGCGAAGGGCTCTCCGACGCCGAAGCCCGGCTCTACTCACCGGAGTTGTACGGCTCCTTCCCTCTCCACTGGCTGGCTGTCGACCGGGACGTGCTGTCCGGCGACTCGGCCTGGACCGAAGAAGGCCGCACGGTGCCCGCCGAACAGCTCACCTCCCGGCTCGCCGGAGACCTCACCCTCCCTCCCGGAACCGTTGCCCTGCCGCTGCATCCCTGGCAGGCCCGCGAAGTGACCCACCGCCCCGAGGTGGCCGCGCTGTTCGACGCGGGACTGCTCCACGACCTGGGTCCCGCCGGTGAACCCTGGCACCCCACCTCGTCCGTCCGCACCGTGCATCAGCCCGGCGCACCGGCCATGCTCAAGCTCTCCCTCGGCGTGCGCATCACCAACTCCCGCCGTGAGAACCTCCGCAAGGAACTTCACCGAGGTGTGGAGGTCCACCGCCTCCTCCGCAGCGGCCTGGGCGCACAGTGGCGGACCGCGCACCCCCGCTTCGACATCGTCCGTGACCCCGCTTGGCTCGCCGTGGACACCCCGGACGGAGCGCCGCTGCCCGGCATCGACGTCATGATCCGGCACAACCCGTTCGGCGCCGGCGACGACGCCGTCTGCCTCGCGGGCCTCACCGCTCCCCGGCCCTGGCCGGGCCGGACGGGCAGCCACTCGCGTCTCGCCGAGGTCATCGGCGGCCTCGCCGCCCGCACGGGCCGCCCCACCGGTGCCGTCGCCGCCGAATGGTTCCTGCGCTACCTCGACCAGGTCGTGCGCCCGGTGCTGTGGCTCGATGCCACGGCCGGCGTCGCCCTCGAAGCCCACCAGCAGAACACCTTGGTGATCATCGATCCGCAGGGCTGGCCCGTCGGCGGCCGCTACCGTGACAACCAGGGCTACTACTTCCGAGAGTCCCGCCGCGCCGAACTCGACCGCCGGCTTCCCGGCATCGGCATCCGCAGCGAGACCTTCGTCGACGACACCGTCACGGACGAACGCTTCGCCTACTACCTCGGCATCAACAACGTCCTCGGCCTCGTCGGAGCCTTCGGCTCGCAACGGCTGGCCGACGAACGCGTGCTCGTCGCCGCCTTCCGCCGCTTCCTCGACTCCGTCCGCCACCTCGGCTCGCCGCTGCCCGCGCAGCTCCTGGAGTACCCCACCCTGCGCTGCAAGGCGAATCTCCTCACCCGGCTGCACGGCCTCGACGAGCTCGTCGGTCCCGTCGACACCCAGTCCGTCTACGTCACCATCACCAACCCCCTCCACTCCTGAACGACATCAGTCCCGGCGGAGGTCCGGTCTCCGGAGGAACCGGCCGGCCGTGACCGGCACCACCGACGACCGACCTGTCCGAACTGCCGAGAGGAGAGCGCCACCCATGCCCCCCACCGACGCGAGCGCCGACGCCAGCGGCTCCATCCCCTCCACCGGCGGAGAGGTGGAGGACACCCTCGAACTGCGGCTGCCCGAGGAACTCTCGGCGCTCTTCGAACAGGACCGGCAGCCGGGATCCCGGACGGCGGTGGACCAGGGCCCCCCGGCCGCGACGCCCGCGGAGGGTCCCGAGGGCAAGCACCCCGACCACGCGCTCTTCCCCGGCGAGGACCTGCTGGACGCCCTCTCCGACTGGGGGGCCGTGCCCACCCCCATCGGCTCCTTCCGGCTCGTGCCCGTCCGGATCGAGCGCGATCTGCGGCTGATCAGCCGTTGGATGAACGACCCCGCCGTCGCGGCCTTCTGGGAGCTGGCCGGACCGGAGTCCGTCACCGAGGCCCACCTCGGCAGTCAGCTGGCGGGGGACGGCCGCAGCGTCCCCTGCCTCGGCGTGCTCGACGGTGTGCCGACGGGCTACTTCGAGATCTACCGGGCCGACCTCGACCCGCTCGCACGCCACTACCCGGCCCGGCCCCATGACACCGGCATCCACCTGCTCATCGGGGGCGTCGCCGACCGCGGCCGCGGCGTCGGTACGACCCTGCTCCGGGCCGCGGCCGATCACGTGCTCGACCACCGGCCCCGCTGCGGACGCGTCGTCGCCGAACCCGACCTGCGCAACACCCCTTCCGTCTCCGCCTTCCTCAGCGCCGGCTTCCGCTTCTCCGCCGAAGTCGACCTGCCCGACAAGCGAGCCGCGCTCATGGTCCGCGACAGAGCGCTGAGCAAAGTGCTGTGACCGACCCGCTGTCTCACGTACACCGCTCGAACCGCATCGGTTCCATCCGAGGAGTCCCCGTGCCGAAGTCCCCTGCCACCTCAGACTCCGACGAGCCGTCCGCCCTGCTCGCGCCGGCCGAGCTCAACCCGGAGACCTGGCAACGGGCATCCGTCCGCCTGCTCGCCAAGACGCTCGGTGAATTCGCCTACGAAGAGATCATCGAGCCGCTGCCCCAGGGCCACGACGACGGCTACGCACTCCGCCTCGACGAAGGGGAGAACCTCACCTTCCGGGCCCGGCGCGGCGCGTACGGCAGCTGGAGGGTCGACCCCGACTCCGTCCGGTGCGACGGAACCCCGTTCACCGATCCACTCCGCTTCCTGACGGCCGCCCGCCACCTCCTGGCGCTCGACGGCGCCACGCTCGGCCACCTCGTACGCGAGCTGAGCACGACCCTGGCCGCAGACTGCAGGCTCGACCACACCGCACTTCCCGCCGCCCGGCTCGCCGACCTCGACTACGCCTCCCTGGAGGGCCACCAGACCGGCCACCCCTGGCTGGTCCTCAACAAGGGCCGCCTCGGCTTCTCCGGCCGGGACGCAGCCCGCTGGGCCCCGGAGGCGCGGAATCCGGCCCGACTCCCGTGGATCGCCGTCAGTACCCGCCTCGCCGCCTACCGAGGCGTGCGGGGACTCGACACCCCCGAGCTCCTCTACGCCACGGAGCTCGACGCTCCGGTGCGCGGGGCCTTCACCGCCAAGCTGAGGGACCGCGGCCTCGACCCCTCCGACTACCTCCTGCTGCCCGTGCACCCCTGGCAGTGGGACCAGGTGCTCCTGCCCCTCTACGCCCCCTCGATCGCCCGCGGCGAGATCGTCCCGCTCACCACGGACGGCGACCTGCGGCTTCCACAGCAGTCCATCCGCACCTTCCTCAACACCAGCCGCCCCGACCGGCACACCGTCAAGCTCCCGCTGTCCGTGCTCAATACACTCGTCTGGCGGGGACTGCCGACCGAGCGCACACTCGCCGCGCCTGCCGTCACCTCATGGGTCCACGGACTGCGCGACCACGACCCCTTCCTCCGCGACGAGTGCGGAGTGATCCTGCTGGGGGAGGTGGCCTCGGTCACCGTCGAGCACCCGCACTACGACCGGCTGCCCGAGGTGCCCTACCAGTACAAGGAACTGCTCGGCGCCATCTGGCGGGAGCCCTTGCGGCTGCCCGCCGGGGAGCGCGCCCGCACCCTCGCCTCGCTCCTGCACACCGACCCCGCGGGGCGGGCCTTCACCGCCGAACTGGTCGAACGCTCCGGGCTGGCCCCCGCCACCTGGCTGCGTCACCTCTTCGCCGCCCTGCTCCCGCCCCTGCTGCACTTCCTCTACCGCTACGGCACGGTCTTCTCCCCTCACGGCGAGAACGCCATCGTGGTCTTCGACGACCACGACGTGCCCGTACGTCTCGCGATCAAGGACTTCGTGGACGACGTGAACGTCAGCGCCAGGGCCCTGCCGGAGCTGGGCACCATGCCCGACGACGTGCGTGCGGTCCTGCTCACGGAGGAGCCCGCCTTCCTCACCCAGTTCATCCACTCCGGTCTGTTCGTTGGGGTGTTCCGCCATCTCGCCCCGCTGTGCGAGGAGCAACTGGGCCTACCCGAGGCCGAGTTCTGGTCCCTCGTCCGTGCGGAGATCCTGCGGCACCAGTCGCGCTTCCCCGAGCTCAAGGACCGCTACGAGCTGTTCGACCTGCTCACTCCGCGTATCGAGCGCCTCTGCCTGAACCGCAACCGGCTCCACCTCGACGGCTACCGCGACCGCCCGCAGCGCCCGCACGCCGCCGTACACGGCACGGTCCGCAACCCTCTGAGCATGTGACGACGCAGTGCTCCGGCCGGGAGCGGACCGCACTGTCAGCGGCGCCCCGTAGGGTGGGCGCTCTATGACGAAGCCATCCCTCCCCGAGCTCCTCCACGCCGCGGTCGCCGCCGTCGGCGGCGTCGAAAGGCCTGGCCAGGTCACCATGGCCGAGTCCGTCTCCCAGGCCATCGACGACGGGTCCCATCTGCTCATCCAGGCCGGCACCGGCACGGGCAAGTCCCTCGGGTATCTCGTGCCCGCCCTGGCCCACGGGGACCGCGTGGTGGTCGCCACGGCGACGCTCGCGCTGCAGCGCCAGCTTGTGGAGCGGGACCTTCCGCGGACGGTGGACGCCCTGCATCCGCTACTCCGCCGCAGGCCGGAGTTCGCCATGCTCAAGGGCCGGTCGAACTATCTGTGTCTGCACCGCCTCCACGAGGGTGTGCCCCAGGAAGAGGAGGACGGGCTCTTCGACCATCCCCTGGCCTTCGGCATGGGGGACCCCACCTCGGCGGCCGCCCCCACCAGCAAGCTGGGCCAGGACCTGATGCGCCTGCGCGACTGGTCCGACGAGACCGAGACCGGCGACCGGGACGACCTCACCCCCGGCGTGTCCGACCGGGCGTGGTCCCAGGTCTCCGTGTCCTCCCGGGAGTGCCTCGGCGCGAGCAAGTGCGCCTACGGGGCGGAGTGCTTCGCGGAGATGGCGCGGGAGCGTGCCAAGCTCGCCGAGGTCGTCGTGACGAACCACGCCCTGCTCGCCATCGACGCGATCGAGGGCGCCCCGGTGCTTCCGCAGCACGAGGTGCTGATCGTGGACGAGGCGCATGAGCTGGTCTCGCGCGTCACCGGCGTCGCCACGGGCGAACTCACTCCCGGTCAGGTCAATCGTGCGGTGCGACGCGCCGCCAGACTGGTCAACGAGAAGGCGGCCGATCAGCTGCAGACGGCCGCCGAGGGCTTCGAGAGGCTGATGGAGCTGGCGTTGCCCGGCCGCCTCGAGGAGATCCCGGAGGACCTGGGGTACGCACTGCTGGCGCTGCGCGACGCCGCCCGCACGGTGATCTCGGCGCTGGGCGCCACCCGCGACAAGTCCGTCCAGGACGAGGACGTCGTCCGCAAGCAGGCGCTTGCCTCGATCGAGTCCGTCCACGAAGTCGCCGAGCGGATCAGCCACGGCTCCGAGTACGACGTGGTCTGGTACGAGCGCCACGACCGCTTCGGAGCGTCCCTGCGCGTCGCCCCGCTCTCGGTATCGGGTCTGCTGCGGGAGAAGCTCTTCGCCGACCGCTCGGTGGTGCTCACCTCGGCGACGCTGAAACTGGGCGGCGATTTCAACGGTGTGGGCGCGTCGCTCGGGCTGGCCCCCGAGGGCGCCGAGGGCGAGGAGCTTCCCGTCTGGAAGGGCGTCGACGTCGGCTCGCCGTTCGACTACCCGAAGCAGGGAATCCTCTACGTCGCGAAGCATCTGTCCCGTCCGGTGCGGGACGGCGGACGGGACGACATGCTCGACGAGCTCACCGAGCTGATCCAGGCCGCCGGAGGCCGCACGCTCGGCCTGTTCTCCTCCATGCGGGCGGCCCAGCTCGCGGCCGAGGAGCTGCGTTCCCGCATCCCCGAGTTCCCGATCCTGCTCCAGGGAGAGGAGACGCTCGGGGAGCTGATCAAGAACTTCGCGGCCGATCCGAAGACCTGTCTGTTCGGCACGCTCTCCCTCTGGCAGGGAGTCGACGTCCCCGGTCCGAGCTGCCAGCTGGTGGTGATGGACAAGATCCCGTTCCCGCGCCCGGACGACCCCCTGATGAGCGCCCGCCAGAAGGCTGTGGAGGACGCGGGCGGGAACGGCTTCATGGCCGTGGCGGCAACCCATGCCGCGCTGCTGATGGCCCAGGGCGCCGGCCGGCTCGTACGGGCCACGGGAGACCGCGGTGTGGTCGCCGTGCTCGACCAGCGGCTGGCCACGGCGCGGTACGGGAGCTATCTGAAGGCGTCGCTCCCCGATTTCTGGTACACGACGGACCGTAATCAGGTGCGCCGCTCCCTTGCGGCCATCGACGCGACGGCGAGGGCGGACGGGAAGTAGGACAGGAGGAGCGGCGGACAGGCGCCGGGTCGCTTCGCGAGGCGGCGCGGGCGGTCCCTTGCGACGGGGACGTCAGACGGTCCGGCTCCCGTGGACACAACAGGGCCCCGGAACCGGCGCAGTGGGTCCCGGGGCCCGGCCAGAGCCGACGGAGTGTGCTCACACCCGCCGGAGTACCGCCACCACCTTGCCGAGGATCGTCGCCTCGTCCCCGGGGATCGGCTGGTACGCCGCGTTGTGGGGGAGCAGCCATACGTGGCCGTCCTCGCGCTTGAAGCGCTTGACCGTGGCTTCGCCGTCCAGCATGGCTGCCACGATGTCGCCGTTCTCGGCGACCGGCTGACGGCGGACCGTGACCCAGTCGCCGTCGCAGATCGCGGCCTCGATCATCGAGTCACCGACGACCTTCAGGACGAACAGCTCGCCGTCGCCGACCAGCTGCCGGGGGAGTGGGAAGACGTCCTCGACCGACTCCTCGGCGAGGATGGGGCCACCGGCGGCGATACGGCCGATCAGGGGTACGTACGAGGCGGCGGGCTTGCCCGTGGTGTCCGTGGGCTGCGTGGCCGGCTGGTCCGAGCCGCGCACCTCGTAGGCCCGCGGCCGGTGGGGGTCGCGCCGGAGGAAGCCCTTCCGCTCCAGAGCCATGAGCTGATGGGCCACGGACGACGTGCTGGAGAGGCCAACCGCCTGGCCGATCTCACGCATCGACGGCGGGTATCCGCGGCGCTGCACCGAGTCACGGATGACCTCGATGACCCGGCGCTGGCGGTCCGTGAGGCCGGAGCTGTCCGCGCGGATCCCTGGAGGTCGACCGGGCAGCGAACGAGCGGGGCGCCCGGGCTCTGCGCCCTCCGGGGGCGTGGCTGCGTCATTCATGGCATGCATCGGCTCGAATCGGTTCTGGGAGCGGTCCTGGGTGGTGATGGTGGCACTGTCAGCGGTGGTGGTCACGTCGGCCCCTCTCGAGATGGTCTCCCTAGCTGGACAACGGTAATTGCTTTCGAAAGGTTGCGCCAAACACACGTTCGAGTGAAAAACCGCAGATCACCTTACGCTCGCATGTGGCTGGGTGTATAGGCGGTCGCGCCGGTGGTCCGGGTCGCCGCGGCCGCCCTCGCGGCCGGGCGTGAGCCGCGGGGCCGTCCATCGCCAGTCTGTCATCCGGGGCGCCGGAAAGCGGTGACCGCGGCCCCCGGAATCGGATGCGCCGGGCCCCTCCCGTAATCTCGTGGCCGCCCCGCCGGGGCGGCCACGAGATTACGGGGCGCACGCTCCCGAAGCGCGACACGCGTCGGTGCGGGATTGGCGGCCGAACCCCAGATCTAGTGGTTGGATTGTCCCAGCCGCCTAGAAGTTGTGGTCCCGGGTCCATCAAGGTCGCGGCGATCGCCTATGCTTGTGGCTGCTTCGAGGGGGCCGACGCGCCCCTGCGGGGCTGTTCAGTCGTGCTGTCGAGGAGGGTTGGGAACCATGCACTGCCCCTTCTGCAGGCACCCTGACAGTCGTGTCGTCGACAGCCGGACCACCGACGACGGCACGTCGATCCGGCGCCGCCGCCAGTGCCCCGACTGCTCCCGTCGATTCACGACGGTCGAGACGGCGTCCCTGATGGTGATCAAGCGCAGCGGGGTGACCGAGCCCTTCAGCCGCAACAAGGTTATCTCCGGCGTGCGCAAGGCGTGCCAGGGGCGGCCCGTCACCGAGGACGCCCTCGCCCAGCTCGGCCAGCGGGTCGAGGAGGCGGTGCGCGCCACCGGCAGTGCCGAGCTGACCACCCACGACGTGGGTCTGGCCATACTCGGCCCCCTGCAGGAGCTCGACCTCGTCGCGTACCTGCGCTTCGCGTCCGTGTACCGAGCGTTCGACTCGCTCGAAGACTTCGAGGCCGCCATCGCGGAGCTGCGCGAGCAGCGGCAACCAGCAGAGGAGAGCGGGCCCGGTGCGACCCACGAGGTCCCCGAGCCCGCCAGAGCCGCCGACTGATCCAACGGCCCCGCGGGGGCGGGGGTCGGTCGCAGAGCGGCTGAGGAGACCTGTCACGGGTGCTGCGCGCGGCGCTGTGTCCGTGATGACAGACAGAAGACCGTGCCACGGGAAGAACTGGGCACTTCAGGGCGTTTTCGCCCGTATGGGAGGCGGCATGACAGAGACGACGAGCGGCCCGGCACGAGGGTCCCGAGCCAAGGGATCCAAGGCTGCCGCGGCCCGGCAGGGCCTGCGTGTCGAGCGCGTCCACACCACACCCGGCGTGCACCCGTACGACGAGGTGGTCTGGGAGCGCCGTGACGTCGTCATGACCAACTGGCGCGACGGCTCGGTCAACTTCGAGCAGCGTGGCGTCGAGTTCCCCGACTTCTGGTCGGTGAACGCGGTCAACATCGTCACCAGCAAGTACTTCCGCGGGGCGGTCGGCACCCCGCAGCGCGAGGTGAGCCTGAAGCAGCTCATCGACCGCATCGTGAAGACGTACCGCAAGGCCGGTGAGGACTACAAGTACTTCGCCTCGCCCGCCGACGCGGAGATCTTCGAGCACGAGCTGGCGTACGCCCTTCTGCACCAGATCTTCAGCTTCAACTCGCCGGTGTGGTTCAACGTCGGCACGCCCCAGCCGCAGCAGGTCTCCGCCTGTTTCATCCTGTCCGTCGACGACTCCATGGAGTCGATCCTCGACTGGTACAAGGAAGAGGGCATGATCTTCAAGGGCGGCTCCGGAGCCGGTCTGAACCTCTCCCGGATCCGCTCCTCCAAGGAACTGCTCTCCTCCGGCGGGAACGCCTCCGGACCGGTCTCCTTCATGCGCGGGGCCGACGCCTCCGCCGGAACGATCAAGTCCGGTGGTGCGACGCGGCGGGCCGCCAAGATGGTCATCCTCGACGTCGACCACCCCGACATCGAGGACTTCATCGAGACCAAGGTCAAGGAGGAGGAGAAGATCCGCGCGCTGCGCGACGCGGGCTTCGACATGGACCTGGGCGGTGACGACATCACGTCCGTCCAGTACCAGAACGCCAACAACTCCGTCCGCGTGAACGACGAGTTCATGAAGGCCGTCGAGGCCGGCGGGAAGTTCGGCCTGCGTGCCCGGATGACCGGCGAGGTCATCGAGGAGGTCGACGCGAAGTCGCTCTTCCGCAAGATGGCCGAGGCGGCGTGGGCCTGTGCCGACCCGGGCATCCAGTACGACGACACCATCAACCACTGGCACACCTGCCCCGAGTCGGGCCGGATCAACGGCTCGAACCCGTGCAGCGAGTACATGCACCTGGACAACACGTCCTGCAACCTGGCCTCGCTGAACCTGATGAAGTTCCTGAAGGACGACGGCAGGGGCAACCAGTCCTTCGACGTCGAGCGCTTCCAGAAGGTCGTGGAGCTCGTCATCACGGCGATGGACATCTCCATCTGCTTCGCGGACTTCCCGACCCAGAAGATCGGCGAGAACACCCGCGCCTTCCGTCAGCTCGGCATCGGCTACGCCAACCTGGGCGCCCTGCTGATGGCGACCGGCCACGCGTACGACTCCGACGGCGGCCGGTCCCTGGCCGGTGCCGTCACCTCGCTGATGACGGGCACCTCCTACCGGCGCTCCGCCGAGCTCGCCGCGGTCGTCGGCCCGTACGACGGCTACGCCCGAAATGCCGAACCGCACCAGCGGGTGATGAAGCAGCACGCCGACGCCAACGGCACGGCCGTCCGCGTGGACGACCTGGACACCCCGATCTGGGCCGCGGCCACCGAGGCCTGGCAGGACGTGGTGCGCCTCGGCGGGAAGAACGGTTTCCGCAACGCGCAGGCGTCCGTCATCGCCCCGACCGGCACGATCGGTCTCGCGATGTCCTGCGACACCACCGGTCTGGAGCCGGACCTCGCACTGGTCAAGTTCAAGAAGCTCGTCGGCGGCGGCTCGATGCAGATCGTCAATGGCACCGTGCCGCAGGCGCTGCGCCGTCTCGGCTACCAGGAAGAGCAGATCGAGGCGATCGTCGCCCACATCTCCGAGCACGGCAACGTGATCGACGCTCCGGGTCTGAAGCCCGGGCACTACGAGGTCTTCGACTGCGCGATGGGCGAGCGCGCCATCTCCCCGATGGGCCACGTCCGGATGATGGCCGCGATCCAGCCGTGGATCTCCGGCGCCCTGTCCAAGACGGTCAACATGCCGGAGACGGCGACCGTCGAGGAGGTCGAGGAGATCTACTTCGAGGCCTGGAAGATGGGCGTCAAGGCCCTCGCGATCTACCGGGACAACTGCAAGGTCGGCCAGCCGCTCTCCGCCAAGAAGAAGGAGGAGAAGCAGGAGATCGCCGAGAAGGCCGAGGAGGCCATCCGTACCGCGGTCGAGAAGGTCGTCGAGTACCGCCCGGTCCGCAAGCGCCTGCCCAAGGGCCGTCCCGGCATCACGACCTCCTTCACGGTCGGCGGCGCCGAGGGCTACATGACCGCCAACTCCTACCCGGACGACGGTCTCGGCGAGGTCTTCCTGAAGATGTCGAAGCAGGGCTCCACCCTCGCGGGCATGATGGACGCCTTCTCCATCGCCGTCTCGGTCGGCCTGCAGTACGGCGTGCCGCTGGAGACCTACGTCTCGAAGTTCACGAACATGCGCTTCGAGCCGGCCGGCATGACGGACGACCCGGACGTGCGGATGGCGCAGTCGATCGTCGACTACATCTTCCGCCGCCTGGCGCTCGACTTCCTGCCCTTCGAGACCCGCTCGGCGCTCGGCATCCACTCGGCCGAGGAGCGCCAGCGGCACCTGGAGACGGGTTCGTACGAGCCCGCCGAGGACGAGGTGGACGTCGAGGGCCTGGCCCAGTCCGCCCCGCGCCAGCAGGAGAGCCTGAAGCCGGTCTCCGACCCGAAGGCCGGGACTCCGGCCCCGCAACAGGCCCACACCTCCGCCGAACTGGTGGAGATGCAGCTCGGCATCAGCGCCGACGCGCCGCTGTGCTTCTCCTGCGGCACGAAGATGCAGCGTGCGGGTTCCTGCTACATCTGCGAGGGCTGCGGTTCGACGAGCGGCTGCAGTTGACACCGGGCGGCCGGCGCCGGGTGTGACGCCCGGCGCCGGCCGAACCCGAGGCGTGGGATCCGGGGGAGGGACACCGGCGACGAGCCGGTGTCCCTCCCCCGGTCCCCGCCCCTCGCCGTCGCACGGGCGGACCGGGCCGGCCCGGTCCGCCCCTCCGGCCGGCGGTGGGCGACGAGGGACGGGTAGCAGCGGTCGCCCGGGGCGGGTGCCGCGGCCGTGGCCGGGCCCGCCGCGGAGGCTCCCCTCAGGTCGGCGTGCCCATCAGCTCGGCGAACTCGGCCGGGTCGGCGCTGAAACCGCGCAGGACCGGACGCAGTTGCCACGCTCCCGCGTCGTCCCGGGTGAACTCCGCGATCGTGGCGGCCGAGGCGTCCGGGACGCCCGACAGGTCGTGGCTCGCCAGCTCCACCGGACCGTCGAGTATCCGGACTCCGGTGTTGGGGACGTCGGCGAAGGACTTCTCCGCGTTCCGCTGCTGGATGACGACGCCGACAACGACCCTCGCGTAGGCAGCCGCCAGCCGTTCGAGTTCGAGGGTCATCACCTCGTCCGCGCCGAAGCCCTGACCGGTACGGCTGTCCCGGTCCAGGGTGATGGTGCCGTCGGGCGACCGGCTGTCGAAGTGCACGAGATAGGCGGGCGCGCCGTGCGGGGCGTCCGCCCTGTAGGTGGCGGCGACGATGTCCAGGTCGTGGGCGGCCGCTCCGATGGGGCTGGGGTCCCACTTGAGCGTCACCTGGACCTTCCGGAGCCCTTTGCTGAGACTGCTCACCCGAATTCCCTTCCTCTCGGACGGCGGAGGCCCGCCAGGACCGTGGTCCGGCCGTCAACTCCGAGCGTCACGTGCGAGTTGTCATCGTGTCATGTGATCGGTGACGTCCGTGGCCGCCCGGGAGGGGCGGCTCGAACCGGTCGGGCCGTTGACCGGAGGCGTACCTTCACCCGGGAGAGTGACCAAGGCCACGTCCTCTGGCCGTACGATGGCGCGGTGCTGGTCAAGTGGATTCGCTGCACTGTCGTGGACCGTCGGGGGTTCGAACGCGGGCAGCGGAAATGGGCGGGGCTGCTGGGGGAGCCGGGCTTCCGGGGGCAGGGTGGCGGCTGGAGCAGAGGGCGGCCGGATGTCGCGCACGTGTTCGCGTTCTGGGAGTCCCGCGCGTTCTACGACTCCTTCATGGCGCGGTCGCACGACCGCCTCGCGTCCGCCCAGTCGGGCACGTACAGGAACCCCCGGGCGAAGCTCTTCGACCACCGCTTCGACGTGAAGACCGGATTCGAGCCGCGCTTCACGGATGCCGACGTGGTGCGCGTGGCGCACTGCAAGGTGCACGAGCACCGGGTCGAGCACTTCTCCCTGATGCAGGAGAAGGTGTGGAACCCTGCGATGGCGGGGTCCCCGGGAATGGTGCGGGGGCTCTTCGGCGAGGCTCCGGGGAACGAGTTTCTGGTGCTGTCCATGTGGCAGTCGGCCGCCGAGCACGGCAAGTACCGGGTGGAGCGGGTGGAACGGCTCTCCCTGAGAGCGCAGACGGAGGCGGACATCGCGGCGCTGTCCGGCGACGTCGTGGAGCTTCAGTCGTCCTGGACCGTGTGACCGCCCGAGCGGGCGGGGACGGACGAACCGCCGGCGGACGCCGCCACCGCGGACGGAGCGGAAGACCGTTGCCCGCCCCGGACCGGCCCGGCCCCGTGGATGTGTGCGCGTCATGTGAGGACACGCCGCAGCCGTGCGGTCGGGCTCCGCGTGCGGGGCCGCTCCGATCTAGGGTTTGTCCTATGGCACGACCACGGCGCATCGTCCTCGTCCGGCACGGCGAGTCGGAGGGCAACGCCGACGACTCGGTCTACGAGCGCAAACCCGATCATGCGCTGAGCCTCACCGACCGGGGGTGGCACCAGGCCGAGGAGACCGGCAACCGGCTGCGCGGGCTGTTCGGCCATGAGCGCGTCAGTGTCTATGTGTCGCCTTATCGACGTACCCACCAGACCCTCCACGCGCTCCGGCTCGACCCCCGGCTCGTCCGGGTCAGGGAGGAGCCGCGGCTGCGCGAGCAGGACTGGGGGAACTGGCAGGAGAGGGACGCCGTGCGGTTGCAGAAGGCCTACCGCGATGCCTACGGCCACTTCTTCTACCGCTTTCCGCAGGGCGAGTCGGGAGCCGATGTGTACGACAGGGTGGGGGCGTTCCTGGAGAGCCTCTACCGGAGCTTCGAATCGCCCGAGCACCCGCCCAACGTCCTGCTCGTCACCCACGGACTGACCATGCGCCTCTTCTGCATGCGCTGGTTCCACTGGACGGTGCCCGAATTCGAGTCGCTGTCGAATCCCGACAACGGAGAGACGCGGGTGCTGCTGCTCGGCGAGGACGGCCGGTACACGCTGGACAGGCCCTTCGAGCGCTGGTGCACTCCCGAGTGGTACGGGATCACCGGTTAGAGTGGCGGTGCGATGACCGCTGACTCCTCTCTCGACCGGCGCCTCGACCGCGCCCTGGCCAGCCTGCGCGGGCTGTCCGTGGGAGACGCCCTGGGCTCCCAGTTCTTCGTACCCTCCAACTATCCGCTGCTGAAACGGCGCGCGCTGCCGTCGGGACCCTGGCAGTGGACCGACGACACCGAGATGGCCTGCTCGGTGGTGGCCGTGCTGGCCGCCCACAGCCGGATCGACCAGGACGCCCTCGCGCGGTCCTTCGCCGACCACCACGACTTCGACCGGGGTTACGGGCCCGCCGTGAACCGGATGCTGCGGCTGATCCGCGAGGGCGGCGACTGGCGCGAGCTGGCCTCGCAGCTCTTCAACGGCCAGGGCTCGTGGGGCAACGGCGCGGCGATGCGTATCGCCCCGCTCGGCGCCTGGTACGCCGACGACCCCGAGCAGGCCACCCATCAGGCGGAGATCTCCGCGTACACGACGCACCAGCACCGCGAGGCCGTCGTCGGCAGCATGGCGGTCGCGGCGGCGGCGGCGCTCGCGGCCGCCCCGGGCGGGCCTCCGCCGCCCGCCGACCTGCTCGACGGCGTGATCGCGCTCGTGCCGCGCAGCGCGGTGGGGCAGGGGCTCCGGCGCGCGCGCGACATGCTCGACTACGGCGATGCCGGCACGGTCGCGGCGGTGCTCGGCCGGGGACGGCGCACGAGCGCGCACGACACCGTTCCGTTCGCGCTCTGGTCCGCGGCACGGGCGCTCGGGGACTTCGAGAAGACCTTCTGGACCACTGCTCAGGTCGGCGGCGACGTCGACACGACCTGCGCCATCGCGGGGGGAGTGGTCGCGGCGGCCGGGGCCGGGGCTCCGCCCGCGGCCTGGCTGGCGCAGACCGAGGCCCTGCCGGACTGGCTGCCCGCCCAGGTTGCCTGACCGGCGGAGGCTCCCGGGTGGGGGCCTTGCTCCCGGCCGTCCCGCCGCTCTGTCACGGTCCTGCCACAACCCGGCCGCGACGGGGCGTCCCCCGGTGTCCGGGGCTAACGTGTCGGCCACGCCGCAGCGTTGATCATGACGGGCGTGCGCCGATGAGACGCCGGGACGGCGGGACGGCGGGACGGCACTGGCTGCCCCACCCGCGGTGCCCGGTCGGGAGGGGGTCCCGTGCCAGACGTACCGTCCACACCGCAAACCCCGGACACCGGGCCCGGGTCGGAGGAGCGAGCCGGATCCGGGGAAGAATCGTTCGTCCAGGACCGGGTCCCGGAGCGGGACGACGATCCCCGCGACGGCTCCGGGCCGCCTGCGGATCCCGCGGATCCGGTCACGGCCCTGACGCCGGCAGGGAAGCGGGAGCGGCATCGGGACGGCGGTCGCGAGCGGACCACGCACGAGACCGGTGACGCCCGGCCTCGTGGAGACGGGGGAAGGCCACCCGAGTCGGGACGGTCACCGGAGTCGGGCGGGCCCGCGGAGACAGCCGGGCCCGCGACCGGCGGTGCGCCGGCGGAGGGAGGTCCGCTCGGTTCCGCGCCCCGCGATGCCGTCGGCGGTGCTCCGGGCTCCGGGGCCCCCGGGCCACCGGGCATGCCCGGGGCCGCACAGGGCCACGGTCCGTCGGCCGGCCCCGGCCGCGCCCAGGCGCACACGCAGCACGGACAGCCCTGGCGTCCACCGGTCGAACGGCCCGAGCCCCGGCTCGCCTCCATCCGCCCCGCCCGGCGCGAGCCCGCTCGTGTGGCGACGCTCTGGTGTGCCCTCGCCACCGCACTGCTCAGCGCATTGCTGCTCGGTGACGGGCTCGGGGTGAACCTGCTGATCGTCGCGGCGCCGGCCACGCTCGCCGCGTACTTCGCCGCCCGAGCCGCGGGCCGACGGCTGCGCCCCTGGACGGCCGTCTGGGCGGTCGGCGGCCTCGCGCTGCTGCTCGTCCCGGCCCTGCGCGACGCGGGCTGGCCGACGTTCCTGGCCGTGGTCTCGGCGATGGCCGTCGGCTCGCTCGCCCTTCACGGGGGCCGCACCTGGCCGGGCGTCGTCCTCGGCCCGGTCGGCGTGCTGGACTCGCTGGTGACCGGTCCGGTGTGGGGGTGGCGCGGACTCCGCGAACGTGCGGCCGGTTCGAGGGGCCGCTGGGGTCCCGTGCTGCGCGCGAGCGCGGTGGCCGTCTTGCTGCTCCTCGTGTTCGGCGCGCTGTTCGCGGGCGCCGACGCGGCGTTCGCCGATCTGCTCGGCCAGCTGACACCGGACGTCTCGGGTGTCCATGCCCCCTGGCGCTTCCTGCTGTTCCTCGTCGGACTGGCCGGGGCACTCGCGGCGGCGCACACCGCAGCGGCGCCGCTGCGCTGGGACCGCCTCACCCTGCGACAGGGCAGAGCGAGGGGCAGGTTCGAGTGGGCTCTTCCCCTGATCGTCCTGGACCTGCTCTTCGCGGCCTTCATCGCCGTCCAGCTGGCCGTCCTCTTCGGCGGGTACGACAAGGTGCTCCGCGAGACGGGACTCACCTACGCCGAGTACGCGCGGCAGGGTTTCTGGCAGCTGCTGTGGGCCACTCTGCTCACCCTCGTCGTCATCGGGCTGGCGCTGCGCTGGGCGCCGCGCGGAGAGGCCCGCGACAGCGCCCTCGTCCGCGCGGTGCTCGGCACGCTGTGCGTGCTCACCCTGGTGGTGGTGGCCTCGGCGTTGCGCAGGATGGACCTCTACGTCGACGCGTACGGGCTGACGCGGCTGCGGATCTCGGTCGCCGCGATGGAGCTGTGGCTGGGACTCGTACTGGTGCTGATCATCGCCGCGGGGCTCCTCGGGAGCCGCTGGCTGCCGCGCGCCGTCGCGGGCAGTGCCGCCGCCGCGGTCCTGGCCTTCGGCCTCGGCTCGCCCGACGCGCTGGTCGCCGAGCGCAACGTCCAGCGCTTCGAGAGCACGGGGAAGATCGACGTCCGGTACCTGCGCGATCTTTCGGCGGACGCCGTCCCCGCTCTCGACGCGCTTCCCGAGCCGGTGCGCTCCTGCGCGCTGAAGGACATCGAAAGCGCCCTGCGGGAGTCGGAGCAGTCCTGGTACGACACGAGCTGGGGGCAGGCCCGGGCGAGGGAGATCCTGGAGAAGCGGCCGGCATCGGCGGGCGGTTCGTCCTGCCCGGAGTACGGGCGGTACGGAGGGGGCGGGGACGAGTACACCCGTGACGGGTACGGGGAGGACGCCGACCTCGACGACTTCGACCCCGGTACCGGCATGGACTGACGGTGCCGTCCGCCCGGGCGCGTACCTGGCGCTGCCCGGTGCGCCGTCCGCCCGCACGATCCGCCTTGCCGCGAGGTGCGGTCCGCTCCCCGTCGGCGCGAGCGACGTCGGCGAGGCGATCGCGCCCCGGCGCTCTGGAGCACTCGCGCCGAGAGCAACTGCCGGGGCCGCCGGGCGAGTCCGCCCAGCAGGCGAGGCGAGCGTGACGACCAGAGGCCGGTCGTGAACACCCGGCGCCGCCCGATGACACCGCCGGCCCGGCACCCGGTCGCCGACGCCTCGGAGGCCGGGCTGCCGTTCGCCGGGAGACGCGCCGGATCACGGAAGCGTTCGTGAGGACCTCTGCCAACTGGCCTGCCGCACACGGGTGGTGACGTAGTCGGCGGCCGGATGCGGCCTGCGCGCGGTCCTTCACGAATGCGATACGTCGACGGTCGAGCGCTTCCAAGGGCTGATCGTCAGCGGCGCCATCGAGTCGTCGACGCATCTCCTCCGGTAGGTGCACGGCGGGGTGCGGCCCGGGATGACGTGTGTTCGGACGCGATGGACGAGATGGTCTTCGGCGCGATTCCGGCGATGATGACGCACCGATCCAAAGTGTGCGGAAGCGAATGGTGGGACGGTGGCATCGCCGGCATGCTCGATCGGGCCGCGAGGCCGCCGCTGCGCCGGCGCGGCGGTGGACGGCGGGCGCGTCCGGGAGAAGGGGAGCCGGGGTGTCGCGGCAGCGCCGCGCGGCGTAATCTGTCTGGCGCCATGCCGTACGAACCACCCACCCACACCGTTGAGCGCTCACTCCGCGCCACCACCGGTGCCAAGATCATCGCTGGTGTCGACGAGGTCGGGCGAGGGGCGTGGGCAGGTCCTGTCACGGTGTGCGCGGCCGTCACGGGTCTGCGCAGGCCCCCCGAGGGGCTGACCGACTCCAAGCTGATCACTCCCAAGCGCCGCGCCGTCCTGGCCGCGGAGCTGGAGAGATGGGTCACCTGTCATGCGCTCGGGCACGCCTCCCCGGAGGAGATCGACGACCTGGGAATGACGGCGGCCCTGCGGCTGGCGGCCGTGCGGGCTCTGGACGGGCTTCCCGTCCGGCCCGACGCGGTCATCCTGGACGGCAAGCACGACTACCTCGGCGCGCCCTGGCGGGTCCGGACGGTCATCAAGGGCGATCAGTCCTGTATCGCCGTGGCGGCCGCCTCGGTGATCGCCAAGGTGCGGCGGGACGCGCTGATGGCCGAGCTCGGACTGGAAGCGGCGGCCTTCGAGCCGTACGCCTTCGGAGAGAACGCCGGCTACCCGTCGCCCGTGCACAAGGCGGCGCTGCACGAGCTCGGTCCCACCCCCTTCCACCGGCTTTCCTGGGCCTACCTCGACGCGATGCCGCGCTGGCGGCATCTGAGGAAGGTCCGGCTCCCGGTGGAGACGGCCGCACTGGAAAGCGGGGGCCAACTCGGCTTCGACTTCTGAACCGGCCGTACCGGGAGTACTGTGCCGACCGGCCTCACGACCGGTCGCACTTATGTGCCACCCGCCGGTGCTCGTCGCACCGGCGTTTGATAGATATCCACCCATGCCTCTCATCCCCGAGGAGCCTCAGATTCACGAGAGTGCCCAGGGTCCCCGCGCTGCATCGGCCGCAGGCCGCACCGCGCCGACCCCTCGTCCCGTACCCGGTCCGCGTGGCGCGGCCGCACCCCGTCCCGGGCGCCCCGGCCCCGGTCCGGCCAGGCCCGCTCCGCCGGCGCAGCGCGCGCACGGCTCCACCGCCACGGCGTCGCCGCGGCAGGAGAATCGTTCCGCGCCGCAGATCCAGCTCATCCCCGCCTCCGCCGACGGCGCGCTCGACGCCGCCGGTGAGGCCGTCGACCTGCTCCTCGACTCGGGGCGCGCCCCGGGCGAGATCCTCGTGCTGACCACGGGTGAGCAGCACCCCTGGGCGGCCCATGAGCTGTCCTTCGGTGAGACGGCCTACTGGGCCCAGCACGACGCCGCCGACGACGTCTTCTACGCGGACGCCGCCTCGGTGGACCGTGCCTCGTCCCGGCCCGTGGTCGTCGTCGCCGTGAACGGCGGCAACGACGACGACGCGGAGCGGACGCTGCCCATCGCCATGGGGCGCGCGCGTGCGCTGCTGATCGTGTGCGGTGATCCGCAGCGGATCAACGCGGCGCTCGGCGCGGGCGTCTGAGCCGGACGGCGGCGCGCACATCCGGACCGGGCGCGACACACTGCCCGTCCGGGTGCGACGCTCTCGCCCGGTGCCGTCGTCCGGCCCTGCGCGGTGCGGGGCGTACCGTGCGGCCGTGCTGTGCTCCCTGCGCGGCACCGCCGACGGGTGGGCGCCGGCTTCCCTGCCCGCGGGTTGCGCCCCCGCACGCCGCCGAGTCGCGCGTACGGGGTCGTGGCCGTCGAACGGGGACGGTGCACCGGAACGCCGTCCGAGGCCCGGTCGCCGGCGCGGAGCCGGGAAGCAGGCTGTTCGCGCCTGTCAGCGGGCCGCCGTACGGCGCAGCGCCTCGGCGGCGCCGCTCGCCGTACGCAGGGGTGCGCCCCCCGTCCCCGGAACCAGATCCGCGAAACCGTTCGACCGCGAGTCGGAGCTGGGCCGACGGCCGCCGCGTCCTTCGCCCAGCACCTGCCACCCGCCGCGCGTCAGTGTGATGTAGGCGCCGCAGCGCAGGCCGTGCAAGGTGCAGGCGTCTCGCAGCCCCCACATCCAGGCGCCGTCCTCCTCCGTCCAACGCTCGTCGCCCTCACGGCAGTAGAGCAGCACGGCGGTGCGGACCGGTGAACGGCGGCGCAGGTCGTGCGGGATGACCCGCCGCAGCTGTGCCAGCAGCGCGTTGCGGAAGTCCCAGCCGTCGGCCGGGGCGGCCCGCCGGGCGAACGAGGCGCTGGCGATGAGCCGTTCCTCGGGATCGAGCACGGCGACGACGGCCGTCGACGGCGTGGGCTCATGACGGACGTGCAGGCCGCTCACGATCTCGCGTGGGTTGCGCAGGAGAGGTATCCCCGCTTCCGCCCACTCCGCGGGTTCCAGCAGTCTGGCAAGGCGACTGGCGGAGCCGGCCGATCCATCGAACGCAGTGGCTGCGGACGAGGCGAATCCGAAGGTCACGGTCCTCCCTTCGCATACGCGCCCACAATGCGGGCAGGGTCGGGTGAGGGCGCACCGCGGCATAGCCCTTTGTGGACCGCGATCGGACCGGGCGGGGGCGGTGGTTCCAATTCTTGCGGGCTCAGGGGCGGGCGGCAACGAGCAATTGAGGCCGCTGACGGGAATGCGTGGAAATGGTGCTCATATCCCTGCCCGCCGCTGCGCGGTGTCACGCTCCCCTCACGCCTGAACTGCCAGGACCAGCGGAAACACCCCCTCAGCTCCCGCTCGCCGCAACAGACGTGACGCGACGGCGAGGGTCCAGCCGCTGTCCGAAAGATCGTCCACGAGCAGCACCGGACCGCCCGCCTCGACCACCGTCCGCGCCAGCTCCGTTGGGACGACGAGGGATTCGTGCAGTCCTCGCACCCGCTGAGCGCTGTTCGTACGCGAGATGTGCCGGTCCTCCGAACCGGCCGTGTACTCGACGGCGCCGAGGAGGGGCATCCTCCCGACCTCCGCGATGCGGGCTCCGAGCGAGCCGACGAGGCGCGGTCTGCGGCGCGAGGCGACGGTCACCACACCGACGGGACGGGCCGGTGCGTCAGCGGCTCCGGAGGACCAACCACCCGGGCCCCTGGCCCAGTCGGCGAGGACGCTGACGACCGCATCGGCCACATCGGCGGGCACCGGACCGTCCGGAGCCTGCGCGGCCATCATCGGCCGCAGCCGGTTGCCCCAGCCGATGTCGGAGAGCCGGCCCAGTGCCCGGCCCGTGAAAGCCTGTTCGCCCATGGGAATCCGCCCCTTGAGGTCCACGCCGACCGCCGGAAGACCGGTGGGCCACATCTTGCGTGGCTCCACCTCCACGCCGGGGCGCCCCAGTTCACCGCGCGCGGCATCCAGCGCGGCCGCGGACACCGAGGCGTCGAAGCGGGAGCCGGCGCAGTTGTCGCAGCGGCCGCACGGGACGGCCTCCTCGTCGTCCAGCTGCCGGCGCAGGAACTCCATCCGGCAGCCCACGGCCGAGGCGTAGTCGCGCATCGCCTGCTGCTCGGTTTCGCGCTGACGCGCCACCCACGCGTAGCGCTGGGAGTCGTACACCCACGGCCGGCCGGTCGTCGTCCAGCCGCCCTTGACCCGGCGCACCGCTCCGTCCACGTCGAGGACCTTGAGCATCGTCTCCAGCCGTGTGCGGCGCAGCTCGACGAGCGGTTCCAGCGCGGGCAGGGACAGGGGCCGCCCGGCCTGCGCCAGCACGTCGAGGGTGCGGCGCACGAGGTCCTCCGGAGGGAAGGCGACCGAGGCGAAGTACTGCCAGATCGCCTCGTCCTCCTTGCCGGGCAGGAGCAGCACCTCGGCGTGCTCCACGCCGCGGCCGGCCCGGCCCACCTGCTGGTAGTAGGCGATGGGCGAGGAGGGCGACCCGAGGTGCACCACGAAGCCGAGGTCCGGCTTGTCGAACCCCATCCCGAGCGCGGAGGTGGCGACCAGGGCCTTGACCCGGTTGGCGAGCAGGTCGTCCTCCGCCTGTTGCCGGTCCGCGTTCTCCGTGCGGCCCGTGTACGACGCCACCGTGTGCCCGCAGTGCCTCAGATACGCCGTCACCTCCTCGGCGGCGGCGACCGTGAGCGCGTAGATGATCCCCGAGCCGGGGAGCTCACCGAGATGATCGGCCAGCCAGGCCAGCCGGTGGGCGGCGTCGGGGAGTTGGAGCACGCCGAGGCTGAGGCTCTCCCGGTCCAGCGGCCCGCGCAGCACCAGCGCGTCGGTACCCGCACCCGTGCCCAGTTGCTCCGCCACGTCGGCGGTCACACGAGCGTTGGCCGTCGCGGTCGTGGCCAGCACCGGGACACCGGGCGCCAGATCGGCGAGCATCGTGCGCAACCGCCGGTAGTCGGGGCGGAAGTCGTGGCCCCAGTCCGAGATGCAGTGCGCCTCGTCCACCACGAGCAGGCCGGTCGCCGCGGCGAGCTTCGGCAGCACCTGGTCCCGGAAGTCCGGGTTGTTCAGCCGCTCGGGACTGACCAGCAGTACGTCGACCGCGCCGGCGGCCACCTCATCCTGGACGGTCTCCCACTCCTCCGTGTTCGACGAGTTGATCGTCCTGGCCCGGATACCCGCCCGAGCGGCGGCCTCCACCTGGTTCCGCATGAGCGCGAGCAGCGGCGAGACGATCACCGTCGGACCGCTGCCCCGCTCACGCAGCAGTGACGTGGCGACGAAGTACACGGCGGACTTGCCCCAGCCGGTCCGCTGCACGACCAGCGCCCTGCGCTTGTCGGCGACGAGCGCCTCGATGGCCCGCCACTGGTCCTCGCGCAGTTGGGCGGCGCCGGTGGCGTCCCCGACGAGACGTGCGAGTACGGCGTCGGCCGATGCCCTGAGTTCTGCGCGGTCTGCGTTGGTCATGCCCCCATGCAACCCGATGGCAAGGACAATCCGCGAACGAGCCGGTCAGCCTGTGGATAACGTTATCCA
This sequence comes from Streptomyces sp. HNM0645, assembly GCF_030056615.1. NCBI lineage: Bacteria > Bacillati > Actinomycetota > Actinomycetes > Kitasatosporales > Streptomycetaceae > Streptomyces > Streptomyces sp. HNM0645. The sequence continues at coordinate 80,697 of NZ_JASHLT010000044.1, forward strand.
CAGGGGTCGCGGTGCCGGGGTGGTCCGCGGGACCGTCGTGCCATGAACAAGCACCACGAACCCACCGGGCCGGCCGACGGCGAGCAGCAGCAGATCACCTTGCGCGGGCCTGCCGAACTCGTCGACGCCCTGCCGTACATGCTGGGCTTCCACCCGACCGACTCGATCGTGCTCGTCGCGCTCCACGGCAGGCAGGGCCGCTTCGGCGGGCGGCTCCGCCTGGGCATCCCCGAATCCCCGCGCGAGTGGCTGCCCGTCTCCCGGCAGCTCGCCGAGTGCCTCGTCGAGGGCAGCGAGCGCCGCGGCTCGAGGCCGGACGGAATCGTCGTCTTCCTGTGCCAGGACCCCGCGGAGGGGGAGACCGGCCGGGCGGTGATGGAGCGGCTGCGCCCCCTGGCGCAGTGGCTGCGCACCTCCTGCGGCGCGCTGGACGTCCCGGTCCCCGAGGCGCTGTGCGTTTCCGGCGGCCGCTTCTGGAGCTACTGCTGTCCGGATTCCCGCTGCTGCCCGGCGGAGGGTACGGCGACGGCGATCTCCGGCACCTCGGTCATGGCCGCGGCCGCGGCGTACGCGGGCATCCAGGTCCGGGGCTCGCTGCGGGAGATGGAGTCGCGCCTCGAGCCGCTGCGGACCCCGTCCATGGCCGACCAGGAGCGGGCCCTGGACTCCGCGGGTGCGGCCCTGCTCCCGAGGATCCTGCACGGAGGGAGCAGGGGGCAGGTCGGGGCCGAGACCCTGAGGCTCGCCCGTCGGCTGATGAAGCGCCTGGGGGAGAGGGCGACGCTCGACATGGGCCCGTCCTCGGCGGACACCCGCGACGACAGGCTGATCTCCCACGCCGAGGCGGCCGCGGTGATTCTCGGGCTCCAGGACCGCGAAACCCGGGACCGGGCCGCCGCGTGGATGGAGGGTCCGCAGGCCCATCGCGCGCTCAGGCTGTGGCGGGCGCTGGCCCGTCGTTGCGTCGGACCCTACGCGGAGCATGCGGCCGCCCCGCTCTCGCTGGCCGGCTGGGTGTCCTGGTCCACGGGCGACGAGCCGAGCGCGCGGGTCGCCCTCAGCCTCGCCCTCCGGGTGGATCCGGAGTACGTCTTCGCGCGCCTGCTCCACCAGGCGTGCAACGACGGGGTGGATCCCGAGGAGCTGCGCCGCTGCCTTCGGACCCACGGCACGGTGCCGGTGCCGGGTGCTCCGGCACCGGTGACGTCCGAGGGCGGTTCCGCAGGCGGTTCGGCGGGGAGCGAATCGGGCGCCGCGGGGCTCACGGCCGGTTCCGCGGGGTGCGGGCCGGCTGCCGCCCAGCTCACGGCCGGGGGCGAGCCGGCTTCCGCCGGACCCTCCACGCAGTCGGCCGCGGCACGGGCGGCCGCATCCCATTCCACGCCCGCGGCCGCCTCCGCGCGGGGCTCCGCACCCGGGGCCGAGCCCTCCGCTCCGGGCCAGGACACCACGGTCGGTCGGTCCGCTCGTCCGGGGCCGGCTCCGGACGCGGCTCTGGACGCGGCGGCGCACGACGCGTCGCGGGCGCCCGGCCCGATGCACCCCCCATGTCACGGGACCGAGGGCGCGCGCCGGCCCGGGTCCCGCCCCCGCCTTTCGCGTCCGGGGTCCCAGGTGCGGCCGGGGGGCCGGAAGAGGGGCATCGCGCCCGGCCCGGCTGCTCCGGGAGCGGCCTTGCCCACCAGGCGGCGCGTTTCGAACGCCGAGGGCGGCGCCGAGGCACCGAGCCCGGCCCGCCAGGGCGGGCCGGGTACCGCGGAAAGGGAACCGGCGGGGGAGCGTGATCGGCCGGCGTCGCCGCGGGTGGCTCCGCCCGGGGGAGCGGCGCCGTCGTAGGGGCCGCGTTGCCCCGCCGCCCGGTCCGCGAGGCCGAGCCAACCGGTCCCGGTCTTCTCCGTCGCCGTACCGTCCCGTCACCGCCCAGCCCCGGAGCCCTGCCCTCCCGGCCCGTTCTGGCGCGGTTCCGTGCCGACCTTCACCGGCTCCGTCCACTTCCGACGTGTCGCCGGGTCCGGCCGGGCCAGGGCCGGACCGGGCACGGCCCCGTCCGGGCGGGGCCGGCGAGGACCGGAGCGGCTCGGAGTCCGGATCGGCGGAGCCGGTCCCCGGAGGAGGGGAGAGCCACCGCAGGGGCGTAGTTGAGGGGTGACGACGACCGGCCCGGCACACGGCGGGGCCGCCGATCCGGAGCACCAAGAAGTCGTGGTTCTGATCAGGAAGGGAGTGTTTATCGTCAGGAAGACGACTATGATCGCGGCATGCCCTACGACCCGTCGGCCTTCCCGCCCTTCGCTGTCACCGTCGACCTGGTCGTGCTCACCGTGCGGCGCGACGCGCTGTGCGCTCTGGTCGTGCGACGCGGCGAGCAGCCGTACCAGGGGCGGTGGGCGCTGCCCGGAGGATTCGTCAGGGCGGACGAGGACCTCACGGCCGCGGCGGCGCGCGAACTCGTCGAGGAGACGGGGCTCTGCGTGCACGACCCCCACTCGCCCGCGCCCGACAACGGTGCGCACCTCGAACAGCTCGCCACCTACGGCGATCCGAAGCGGGACCCGCGGATGCGTGTGGTGAGCGTCGCGCATCTGGCACTCGCGCCGGACCTCCCCGCGCCGCGCGCCGGCGGTGACGCGAGCAATGCGCGCTGGGCGCCCGTCGAGACGCTGCTGGGTCCGGAGGGGGGTGCGCGCGACGAGGACCAGTCCGGCCGGCTGGCCTTCGACCACACACAGATCCTGGCGGACGGCGTGGAGCGGGCCCGTTCCAAGATCGAGTATTCGTCGCTGGCCACGGCGTTCTGTCCGCCGGAGTTCACGGTCGGCGAGCTGCGGCGGGTGTACGAGGCGGTGTGGGGTGTCGCCCTGGACCCGCGCAACTTCCATCGCAAGGTGACCGGCACCCCCGGCTTCCTGGTGCCGGCCGGCGGCACGACGACCCGCCAGGGCGGGCGTCCGGCACAGCTCTTCCGGGCCGGCGGCGCGCCCCTGCTCAATCCGCCGATGCTGCGTCCCGAGGTCTGACGTCCGGGCGGCCGCGCTCGTGAGCCGCACCGTCGCCCTGACACCCGGCGTCACGAGGCTGCCGAGAAAGTCCGAAATGTCGCGTTATCGTGCTGCGGTATCCGCACCCGTCGTGCACCCGCCCAGCCGCCGAGCGGTCTCACCTCCGCAAGGGAAGCGATGCTCCAGGCCATCGGACTCACCAGCACCTCCCGCCGGTACCTCGCGCCCGCTGTGGACGATCTGACCTTCGAGGCGAGACCGGGCGACGTCACCGCCCTTCTCGGAGCGCGGGGTTCGGGTAAGAGCACGGCCCTGCGGCTGATGCTCGGACTCGAGGAGGGCCGTGGCGTCACCTACTTCCGCGGACGCCCTCTCCATGGCATCGCGAGCCCCGCCCGGGAGGTGGGCGTGCTGCTGGGCGATGTCCCGGGGCATCCCGCCCGTACCGCGCGGGGTCAGCTCCGGATGCTCTGTGCCGCTGCCGGGGTGCCGGTGTCCCGAGCGGACGACATGCTCGACCTCGTGGGTATCGCCGCGCTGCGGGACGCACGCCTCGGTTCGCTGTCCCTCGGCATGGATCGCAGGCTGGGTCTGGCCGCCGCGCTGGTGGGGGACCCGCACACCCTGCTGCTCGACGCCCCCTCCCGGGACTCTCACCGCGCGAGCACAGCTGGCTGTTCGGCCTGCTGCGTGCTCACGCCGCACACGGCGGGACGGTCCTCTACGCGACCGCTGACCCCAAGGAGGCGGCCAGGACCGCGGATCGGGTGGTCACCATCGACAAGGGCCGGCTCGTCGCCGACCAGGACGTGGCCGACTTCGCCCGGACCCGGCTCCGGCCGCGCGTCGCCGTCCTGAGTCCGCACGCCGTCCGGCTCGCCGCGGCGCTGAGTCATGAGTCGCGGGCCGCACGCCGCTCCGTCGAAGTCGTCGCCGAAGGCGGCAACCGGCTCTCCGTGTACGGGAGCAGCTGTGCGGAGATCGGTGACGCCGCCTTCCGCCACGGCGTGCTCGTCCACCAACTCGCCGACGAGATCGGTGACGCGGGGCCCCGCGCGGTACCCCCGCGCGCTCCGGGCTCCGATGACCTGACCGGCGCCGTCCCCGGTGTGCCCGCTCCCGGCGCCGCGCCCGCCCCGGGCGGTGCCGCCGGTCGAGGGCTCGCCGCACAGGACACCTCCGCTTCGCGGGTATTCCCCGACGGCGCCCAGGCGCATGCGGCCGCGCACGGTCCGGCACCTCGTCCCGCTGCCCCGCACGCCCCCGGCCACCCCCCGGCCGCGCCGCACCCGGTGAGTGCCTCCTTCCCGGCCGGGCACCGCTCCACCCTCGCCCCGGCCCTGGCCGCCCCGCCCCTTGCACGCCCGCCCCTTGCGCGCCCGCGCCGCGGCGCATCCCGCGCCGGGCGTGCTCCGTCGCAGCCGCTCCAGCCGTTGCGGTACGAACTGCGCCGCATGCTCGGGGTCCGGACGACGTATCTGGTCACGGCGGCCGTTCTCGTCTCATCCGCCGTTCTCTCCGTCCTGCTCGCGTACGCGGGCCGCACCTCGCTCCCGGACCTGCTCGCGGCCTGGCCCGGGGCATGGCCCCTGCCGCCCGCCGCCTTCGGCGCGGGGGTCCTCGGCGCCCTCTCCTTCGGGGACGAGTTCCGCTATCCCGCGCTGGCGGCCGCGCGCGGGACCGTTCCCCGCAGGCTGGGCCTGCTCCTCGCCAAGCTCACGGTGACGGCCGTGGCGGCTCTCCTGCTCGGTGGTGCCGTCGTCGTGCTCGACGCCCAGGCGCTGTGGCTCCTCTACGGGGCCGATCCCCTGCCCGTGATCCGGAACTGGCCTGTAGTCGCTCTGAGTTGGGCCGGGCTCCTGGTCGGCTGCGCATGGTCGGGCCTGCTCGCCGCGGGAACCTTCCGCCTCACGGCCGCGGGTGTGGCCGCCGTCCTCGCCGTCCCGGTGGCGGTCGTCCCCCTCGTGCAGCGGGCGTTCGCGAGTGCGTCGGGGCGCTCGGTCACGGGATTCCCGGCGCGCTTGAGGGAGCTGACCTGGCTGCAGTGGCCGTATGAGGTGGACCGCTGGTTGCTCGCGGTGCTGCGGACGCTCGTCCAACCAGTGGGAACGGCACTGGCGTTGTCCCTCTCCGCCCTGTTCTGCTCGTACCTGGTCGTCGGTCTCCGCAGTAAAGTTCATCGATGACAGAATTCGATCACGATGCGATGAGCTGCCCGTAACTCCCCGAAGAATGACCGTTTCTTCCCGATAAGGCGTCAATTGTAGGGTGAGCGCCGATCACCCTTTCGTGTGCTTTTCACCAAAGACCTCAAGGGTGGCTGAGGGCGCGCCGACAAAGGATGCGTGAGTACCCTTGCGCACACCATGATGACCGCCGCCCGCCCCGTCGAGTCCGGCCTCGCCGGCCCGGGCGATCTCGACCGATACCCGTACCCGGAGGTGCCCGGCGTCGACCGGGTCGGCCCTCCGGCCTGGGACACCGCGGAAAGCGAGTTGGGCCGCGTCGGCCGCCGTGCCGCGGGCAGCCGGGGCCGCGGGCTCCACGGTCAACTCGTCCAGCAGCTCGGCCAGATGATCGTCTCCGGGGATCTCGGGGCCGACCGTCCGCTCGTGCCGGAGGAGATCGGCCAGCGCTTCGAGGTGTCCCGCACCGTGGTCCGCGAGTCGCTGCGGGTCCTCGAGGCCAAGGGTCTCGTCAGCGCCCGCCCGAACGTCGGTACCAGGGTCCGTCCGGTCAGCGACTGGAACCTGCTGGACCCCGACATCATCGAGTGGCGCGCCTTCGGTCCCCAGCGCGACGACCAGCGCCGTGAGCTGACCGAGCTCCGCTGGACGATCGAGCCGCTCGCCGCCCGGCTGGCGGCCGGGCACGGCAGGGAGGACGTCCAGCAGCGCCTCGGCGACATGGTGGAGATCATGAGCCACTCGCTCGCGCAGGGTGACGGGATCACCTTCACCCGCGCCGACGCCGAGTTCCACTCGCTCCTGATCCAGGTCGCGGGCAACCGCATGCTCGAGCACCTGTCCGGCATCGTCGCCGCCGCCCTCCAGGTGTCGGGAGGGCCCGCTGCCGGCTGCGACCGCCCCTCCGAGGCATCCGTCGCGCACCACGCGCGGATCGTCGACGCCCTCGCCGCCGGCGACGCGAACGGTGCGGAATCGGCCATGCGGCAACTTCTCACGACCCACCCCGAGGTGGAGCGCGTGGTCCCGGCTCCGCGCGAGCACTGATCCGCGGCTGCGGCCGGGGCGTTCGAGGCGTACCCGTCGTGTGTCGCCGGACCCCGGGGTCCGGCGACACGATTGTGTAGCCGAATGCTGATTGAACCCTCATTTGGTCGTTTTGTCGCCAATGGGGTGTGACTCGGGCCACGCGGATTGGGCGTAACACTCCTCGAGACAGTGCGATGACCTAAGAGGTGACAGCCGAGGAGGGAATACAAGCGCCGATCGCGGCGCTGTTCACTCTCCGAGGTCCAGCCCGCGCCGTCGGTACATCCCCAGCCGGCGGTCGTCGGCTCCGGCCCGATCATGGGCGGGGCCGGAAGCCGTTTCCATCGTTCCGAGAGGTTGTTCGTGTCGGCCAGCACATCCCGTACGCTCCCGCCGGAGATCGCCGAGTCCGAGTCTGTGATGGCGCTCATCGAGCGGGGAAAGGCTGATGGGCAGATCGCCGGCGATGACGTGCGTCGGGCCTTCGAGGCTGACCAGATTCCGCCAACCCAGTGGAAGAATGTTCTGCGCAGCCTCAACCAGATCCTCGAGGAAGAGGGTGTGACGCTGATGGTCAGTGCCGCGGAGTCGCCCAAGCGCACCCGCAAGAGCGTCGCAGCTAAGAGCCCGGCGAAGCGCACCGCCACCAAGACCGTCGCGGCCAAGACGGCCACGGCCAAGACCGTCGCCGCCTCCACCGCGTCGTCGGCCACCGCCGCCGACGACGAGAGCACCGCGGTGGCCGCCGGCGAGACCGCCGCGCCCGCGAAGAAGGCGGCGGCCAAGAAGACCGCCGCCAAGAAGGCGACGGCCGCGAAGAAGACCGCCGCGAAGAAGACCGCGGCGAAGAAGGCGACGGCGGCCAAGAAGGACGCCGAGGAGCTGATCGAGGGCGAGGAGGCGATCGAGGAGCCGCAGGCCGGCAAGGCCGGCGAGGAGCCCGAGGGTGCCGAGAGCGCCGGTTTCGTGCTGTCCGACGAGGACGAGGACGACGCCCCCGCGCAGCAGGTCGCCGCGGCCGGCGCCACCGCCGACCCGGTGAAGGACTACCTGAAGCAGATCGGCAAGGTCCCCCTGCTCAACGCGGAGCAGGAAGTCGAGCTGGCCAAGCGCATCGAGGCGGGCCTGTTCGCCGAGGACAAGCTGGCGAACTCCGACAAGCTGGCCCCGAAGCTCAAGCGCGAGCTGGAGATCATCGCCGAGGACGGCCGCCGCGCCAAGAACCACCTGCTGGAGGCCAACCTCCGGCTGGTCGTCTCGCTGGCCAAGCGCTACACCGGCCGCGGCATGCTCTTCCTGGACCTGATCCAGGAGGGCAACCTCGGTCTGATCCGTGCCGTCGAGAAGTTCGACTACACCAAGGGGTACAAGTTCTCCACGTACGCCACCTGGTGGATCCGTCAGGCGATCACCCGTGCCATGGCCGACCAGGCCCGCACCATCCGTATCCCGGTGCACATGGTCGAGGTCATCAACAAGCTCGCGCGTGTGCAGCGCCAGATGCTCCAGGACCTGGGCCGCGAGCCCACTCCGGAGGAGCTGGCCAAGGAGCTCGACATGACCCCGGAGAAGGTCATCGAGGTCCAGAAGTACGGCCGCGAGCCGATCTCGCTCCACACCCCGCTGGGTGAGGACGGCGACAGTGAGTTCGGTGATCTGATCGAGGACTCCGAGGCCGTCGTTCCGGCCGACGCCGTCAGCTTCACGCTGCTTCAGGAGCAGCTGCACTCGGTGCTCGACACGCTCTCGGAGCGTGAGGCCGGTGTCGTCTCCATGCGCTTCGGTCTCACCGACGGCCAGCCGAAGACGCTCGACGAGATCGGCAAGGTCTACGGCGTGACGCGTGAGCGCATCCGCCAGATCGAGTCCAAGACGATGTCCAAGCTGCGGCACCCGTCCCGGTCCCAGGTGCTGCGGGACTACCTGGACTAGGACGAGGACGACACTCGTACAGGCGGAGGGCCCGGCATCCCGAGGGAGCCGGGCCCTCCGCCTGTACGCTCCCCCGGGCGTTCTCCGGGCACGGAAGCGGGGTCGACCGGTCTCCTCGCCCGGCGTGTGCCGCCTGCCCGCCTTCGTGCCCGGGTCTCGTTCGGTCAGGAGTCCGCCCGCCGGTTCCCCGGGTGCTCGCGCGCCGCACTCGCGGGGGTGCGGACCGTGTCCGGTTGTTCGACGCTGAGTGGACGGAGAGCACCGGAGAGTCAGGAGAGCGCATGCGACGTCCCATCACCCGACCCTTGACGGCGGCCTTGGCCCTGGCCTCCGCTGCGGCTCTGACCCCGCTCGTCTCTCCGATGCCGGCGGCCGCCGACAGCGTGATCATCGGAGGGTCGACGGTGCGGTCCTCGGAGATCCCCTGGGTCGTCGCCCTGTCCAGCCGTGACCGGTTCGGGGGTATCAGGGCCGGGCAGTTCTGTGGCGCCGTGGTGGTCGCGCCGACGAAGGTGCTCACCGCGGCACACTGCCTCAGCCGAGAGGTGCTGGGGGCGCCGGTGGGCGAGGTGCGCGATCTGCGGGTGATCGCGGGGCGTGAGGACCTGCGCGGCCCCGGTGGCCAGGAGATCCCCGTGAGGAAGGTGCAGTTCGCGCCCGGGTACGATCCCGAGACCAGTTCCTCGGACCTGGCCGTGCTCACGCTCGGCAGCGCGCTGCCCGCGCAGTACGCCATCGCGACGGCCCGTCGGGGCGACGAGGCGTACCGGCCGGGCACGGCGGCGACGGTCTACGGCTGGGGCGACACGACGGGGGCCGGCACGTACGCCCGGACGCTGCGTGCCGCGCAGGTACAGGTGCAGCCGGACTCGGTGTGTGCGCAGGCGTACCCCGGCAGTGTGATGGGGGGTCGGTACCTGCCGGCCACGATGATGTGTGCCGGGGACGCCAGGGGCGGTCACGACGCCTGTCAGGGCGACAGCGGCGGCCCGCTGGTGGCGCAGGGCCGGCTGATCGGGATCGTCTCCTGGGGCAGCGGATGCGGCCGCGCGGACTCTCCCGGGGTCTACACGCGGGTCGGTGAGGTGCTGCCGACGGTGACCGACAAGCAGTGAGAGGCACGCCAGTTGGTGGATAGACCGAACGATTTCAGCCAATGGGGCGGCGTGAACTCCCGCCCTGGCGAGCGGTCGGAAAGCCGGTCCGCGGTCGCCGGGAGTGCTGGCGTGCGCGCCCCGCGTCACCGAGTGGCACACGGGGCAACGAGAACGGGCGGCCACCCCTTCCGGGGGTGGCCGCCCGTCGGCCGGTCCTGGACCGGCCCCTGGCTCGTCGTGGGATGCGACCTCAGCGCTCGTCGTCTCCGGCGCCGGCCGGTACGGCCGTCAGGCGGTCCGTCTCATCCTGTATCTCAGCGGCGATCTTCTTGAGTTCCGGCTCGAACTTGCGCCCGTGGTGGGCACAGAAGAGCAGCTCACCGCCGCTTGTCAGGACGACGCGCAGGTACGCCTGGGCGCCGCAGCGGTCGCAGCGGTCAGCGGCCGTCAGCGGGCTCGCGGGGGTCAGAACAGTAGTCACGTCGCCTCTTCTCTAGCTCGACGAGCTGTCGTACCAGGGTCAACATCCAACCAGGCCGAAAACGTTCCCGCTCGTGCCTTTTCCCTGAAACTTCTTCGTCAAGGTGGCTGTCTGCTGCCGGTTGGCGGCGAATGTGCCGTATTGCTTAGCTTTACGGTTTCGCTTGCTTCTCTGGGCATTGGGTCCTCCCGGCTGGGTTGCCGGTTGTTCATGAGGACGTGCCCGGAGCCTAAATGGTTCATGCCTGGAAGGGAACGTGATGTGCGCGTCACTCCATCGAGGGATCGAACGTGTATGCGACTCTGGACTAGCATGTTGAATCATGAGGGTGGCGTTACATCGGCTCTACCAGGCCTCGGTACCCTCTGACCGGCGACCGACGCCGGGCCATTACCCCCACACGGCCACATTCAAATTCAGCGAGGAGCGAACCGCGTGACCGCCGAAACGTCCGTGCCGTCGAGTGCGCTGCTGACCGCAGACCGTGACGGTTCCAACTACACCGCGCGGCACCTGCTCGTCCTCGAGGGGCTCGAGGCCGTTCGCAAACGCCCGGGCATGTACATCGGCTCGACCGACAGCCGCGGCCTGATGCACTGCCTTTGGGAGATCATCGACAACTCGGTCGACGAGGCCCTCGGGGGCTACTGCGACCACATCGAGGTCGTCCTCCACGACGACGGCTCGGTCGAGGTGCGCGACAACGGTCGTGGCATCCCCGTCGACGTGGAGCCCAAGACCGGGCTGTCCGGCGTCGAGGTCGTCATGACCAAGCTGCACGCCGGCGGCAAGTTCGGCGGCGGCTCGTACGCGGCGTCCGGCGGTCTGCACGGCGTGGGCGCCTCCGTCGTCAACGCGCTCTCCGCCCGCCTCGACGTCGAGGTCGACCGGGGCAGCGCGACCCACTCGATCAGCTTCCGCCGCGGAGTCCCCGGCATCTTCACGGAGTCCGGCCCGGACGCCCCGTTCGACCCGGCGAACGGGCTGATCAAGGGCAAGCGGGTACCCAAGAACCGCACCGGCACCCGGGTCCGCTACTGGGCCGACCGGCAGATCTTCCTCAAGGACGCCAAGCTCTCGCTGGAGACGCTCCACCAGCGCGCCCGCCAGACGGCGTTCCTCGTGCCCGGCCTCACCATCGTGGTGCGCGACGAGCGCGACCTCGAGGGCGAGGGCAAATCGCAGGAGATCTTCCGCTTCGACGGCGGCATCAGCGAGTTCTGCGAGTACCTCGCCCAGGACAAGGCGGTCTGCGACGTTCTGCGCCTGAGCGGTCACGGCACGTTCAAGGAGACCGTGCCGGTGCTCGACGACCGCGGCCACATGACCCCGACCGAGGTCACCCGCGAACTCGGCGTCGACATCGCGCTGCGCTGGGGCACCGGCTACGACACGACGCTCAGGTCGTTCGTGAACATCATCGCCACCCCCAAGGGCGGCACCCACGTCACCGGCTTCGAGCGCTCCGTCACCAAGACGATCAACGAGGTGCTGCGCTCCGCCAAACTGCTGCGTGTGGCCGAGGACGACATCGTCAAGGACGACGCCCTCGAGGGGCTGACCGCCGTAGTGACCGTCCGGCTCGCCGAGCCGCAGTTCGAGGGCCAGACCAAGGAGGTCCTCGGCACCTCTGCGGCCAACCGCATCGTCGCCAACGTGGTCGCCAAGGAGCTCAAGGCGTTTCTGACCTCGACCAAGCGCGACGCCAAGGCGCAGGCACGGGCGGTGCTGGAGAAGGCCGTCGCCGCCGCGCGCACACGGATCGCCGCCCGCCAGCACAAGGAGGCGCAGCGCCGGAAGACGGCCCTGGAGTCGTCCTCGCTGCCCGCCAAGCTCGCGGACTGCCGCAGCGACGACGTCGAGCGCAGCGAACTCTTCATCGTGGAGGGCGACTCGGCGCTCGGCACGGCCAAGCTCGCCCGGAATTCGGAGTTCCAGGCGCTGCTGCCGATCCGCGGCAAGATCCTCAACGTGCAGAAGTCGTCGGTCTCCGACATGCTCAAGAACGCCGAGTGCGGCTCGATCATCCAGGTCATAGGGGCTGGCTCGGGTCGCACGTTCGACATCGACGCCGCTCGCTACGGCAAGATCGTCCTGCTCGTGGACGCCGATGTCGACGGCGCGCACATCCGCTGTCTGCTGCTCACGCTCTTCCAGCGCTACATGCGGCCGATGGTCGAGGCCGGCCGGGTCTTCGCCGCCGTCCCCCCGCTGCACCGGATCGAGCTGATCCAGCCCAAGAAGGGCCAGGACAAGTACGTGTACACGTACTCGGACAACGAACTCCGCACCACACTGCTGGAGTTCCAGCGCAAGGGGGTCCGTTTCAAGGACTCCATCCAGCGCTACAAGGGCCTCGGTGAGATGGACGCCGACCAGCTCGCGGAGACCACGATGGACCCGCGCCACCGCACGCTGCGCCGGATCAACATCGGGGACCTGGAGGCGGCGGAGCAGATCTTCGACCTGCTCATGGGCAACGAGGTCGCGCCGCGCAAGGAGTTCATCACCAGCTCCGCGGCGACCCTGGACCGCTCGCGCATCGACGCGTGACACCCCGCCCGGGCGGAGCGCCGGCCTCCGTCACCTGATGGGGTGAAGAGCGCGAGAGAAGAGTCCGGGATCTCCCCGTTCTGTCCATCCTTGGGCACGCGGCCGTAACGGTTGCTGACAAGGAGAGCTGAGCGTGGAGAAGCAGCAAGACCGGGACGACGGTGCGGTCCGCATCGACGACCCGTGGTACGACGCGCTGGCCTCCGGCTGGGGCGAGCCGGGCGGTGCGGACGATGCGTCCGTACCCCCGGCGGCCCCGACCGGGGGCGCCGGCGGCCACCGTCACCGGGCGAGCGACGTCTATGTGGAAGTGCACCGCAGCGCGGCCTTCCAGCAGGTCCGCAGCCGCTACCGGCGGTTCGTCGTGCCGGCGACCACTGCGTTCTTCATCTGGTACGTGGCGTACGTGGTCACGGCCACCGCCGCACCCGCGCTGATGGCCCGGCCGGTGATCGGCGCCGTGAACGTGGCGATGGTGGCGGGGCTCGGCCAGTTCCTCAGCACCTTCCTGCTGACCTGGGCGTACGCCCGTCACGCCCGGCTGCGCAGGGACCGTGCGGCACTGGATCTGCGCTGGGCGGTCTTCGACCGGACACGGGACGCCGAAGCGGTGCCCGGCGTCGACTTCCGGAAGGCCGGTCCCGCCGAAGGTCTGCCACCGCCCGGGCAGGCCGACGCGTTACGGGAGAGCGACCGGTGACGGGCGATCACCAGACCCTGGCCCTCGTGCTGTTCAGCGTGTTCATCGCGGTCACGCTGGCCATCACCACCTGGGTCAGCCGCAACAGGCGCGGCTCGGCCGAGGAGTTCTACGCCGGCGGGCGGCTCTTCTCACCGATGGAGAACGGCTTCGCCATCGCAGGCGACTACATGTCGGCCGCTTCCTTCCTCGGCATCTCCGGGCTCATCGCCCTATACGGCTACGACGGCATGCTCTATTCCGTGGGCTTCCTCGTCGCCTGGCTGGTCGTGCTGTTCCTGGTGGCGGAACTGGTCCGCAACTGCGGCCGTTTCACTCTCGCCGACGTCGTCGCCAGCCGGATGAGCGAGCGCCCCGTCCGTATCGCGGCGGGAACCTCCTCGGTCGCCGTGTCCGTTCTGTATCTGGTCGCGCAGATGGTGGGGGCGGGCAGCCTGGTGGCCCTGCTCCTCGGCGGGACGAGCGAGGCCGCGCGCTCGTGGACCGTCATCGGCGTCGGCGCGCTGATGGTCGTCTACGTGTCGATGGGAGGGATGCGGGCCACCACCTGGATCCAGATCGTCAAGGCCGTACTGCTGATGGCCGGCGCCACCGCGCTCAGCGTGCTGGTCCTGACCCGCTTCCACGGCGACCTCAACGAACTGCTGGACACCGCGGCCGCACAGAGCGGACACGGCACGGACTTCCTTTCGCCGGGCCTGAGATACGGCACGGACTGGACCGCGCGCCTGGACTTCATCAGCCTCGGGCTCGCCCTGGTGCTCGGGACCGCCGGCCTGCCGCACATCCTGTCCCGCTTCTACACCGTGCCCACGGCCCGGGCGGCCCGCCGCTCGGTCGTCTGGTCGATCGGGCTCATCGGCAGCTTCTATCTGATGACGATCGTGCTCGGATTCGGTGCGGCGGCCATTCTCGGCACCGAGGAGGTGCGCTCGTCGAACGCCGCGGGGAACACGGCGGTCCCGCTGCTCGCCCTCGACCTCGGCGGGGGAGCGGGCTCAACCGGGGGCACGGTGCTGTTCGCCGTCGTCGCCGCGGTCGCCTTCGCGACGATCCTCGCCGTCGTCGCCGGCATCACGCTCGCCTCGTCGGCGTCGGTCGCCCACGACCTGTACGCGTCGCTGAGGAGGCGGCACGGCAAGGGATACAGCGAGGTGGCGGTGGCACGGGTCGCCGCCGCGGTCATCGGCGCTGCGGCGATCGCGCTCGGCCTGCTGGCCCGTGATCTCAACGTGGCGTTCCTGGTGGGCCTCGCCTTCGCCGTCGCCGCGTCGGCGAACCTTCCGGTGCTGCTCTACTCGCTGTTCTGGCGGAAGTTCACCACCCGCGGCGCCGTCTGGTCGGTGTACGGCGGCCTGCTCCCGGCGGTCCTGCTGGTGCTGCTCTCGCCGGTGGTGTCGGGCAGCCCCGAGTCGCTGTTTCCCGATCTTGACTTCCGGTACTTCCCGCTGCAGAACCCGGGCCTCGTCTCCATCCCGCTCGGCTTCCTCGCCGGCTGGCTGGGCACCGTCACGTCCTCGGAGGAGCCGGACGAGGCGAAGCACGCGGAGACGGAGGTCCGGTCGCTGACGGGCGCGGGCGCGGTCTGAGCCGGTCCGGGTGCCGACCGCGTCAGCGGCCGTCGCCGGGCCGGCCTCGGCCACCCGGACGCTGCCGCCCTGTCGTTCCGCGAAGCGCCGGACCAGCGCCAGTCCGAGCCCGCGCTGCCGTGCACCAGCGGCTCCTTCGTGAACCAGCCCTCGGCGAAGATCAGTTCGCGCCGGCTGTCGGGCACTCCCGGTCCGCTGTCCGAGACCGCAGACGACCGTGCGGTCCTCGAGGCGCACCTCGATCGCGATGCGCGGGTCCTCGGACGTGGCGGCCGCGTCCAGCGCGTGGTCGACGAGATTGCCGACGACGGTCACCAGACCGCGCGGGTCGACGAGCCGGTCCGGCAGCAGCGTGCCGGACGCGATCCGCAGCGAGACACCCCGCTCGGCCGCCACCGTCGCCTTGCCGACCAGCGCCGCCGAGCTCGAGGCGTTCCGCGCCGGGACGGCCGCCCTGCGCCGGCTGCCCGACGAGGTGCGTGCCGCCCTGCCGGCCGTCGCACGGACCTGTGCCCCCTCCGGGCCGCCGGCCGGACTGCGCACCGCGCTGTCCCTGCTGGGGGCGTCGGCCGGGTTCCGGCCGGTGTACGACCTCGGCCCCGAGGAGCGGCTGGCCGACTCGCTCGCGGCCTGCTCCGCCGTGCCCACGCTGCTCACGGCCCTGCACCGGCTGGGCCGGGGCCTGGAGCCGGTGGAACCGCGCGAGGACTTGCCGTACGCCGCCAACTACACGTACATGCTGACCGGTTCGGAGCCCGACCCGGCCCGTGCGCGGGCCGTCGAACGCCATCTCGTCTCCACCGTCGACCACGGATTCAACGCGTCCACCTTCACGGCGCGGGTGATCGCCTCGACCGGGGCCGACGTCGCGGCCTGTCTGGTCAGCGCGATGGGCGCCCTGTCGGGGCCGCTGCACGGGGGCGCGCCGAGCCGCGCCCTGGACACGCTCGACGCGATCGGCACCCCGGACCGCGCCGATGCCTGGATCAGGCAGCGCGTCCTCGCCGGGGACCGGATCATGGGCTTCGGGCACCCCGTCTACCGCACCGAGGACCCCCGCTCGCGCATGCTGCGCTCCATCGCGGAGAGCTTCTGCGGCCCGCTGGTGGAGCTCGCCGTGGACGTCGAGGCGCGGGTCGAGGCGATCCTGGCGGAGCTGAAGCCCGGCCGGGAGCTGCACACCAGCGTCGAGTTCCACGCGGGCGTCGTCATGGAGTTGTGCGGACTCCCGCGGGAGATGTTCACGCCCACCTTCTGCGCGGACGGGTCATCGGCTGGAGCGCCAACATCCTGGAACAGGCCCGGGATTCGAAGATCATCCGACCCGCCGCGCGCTACGTGGGGCCGCAGCCGCGGCAGCCGCTCCCGGAAGCCTCCTGAGCGGCCCTTGTCCTGCCCATATCCTGAGGGCCGACGTGCACGAAAGCCCCAGGAGGTCCCGTCTTGAGCAGTCCGCAGATCCCCGTCGTCGTCCTCGCGGGCTTCCTGGGATCGGGCAAGACGACGCTGCTCAACCATCTGCTGCGAGCGAGTCGCGGCACCCGGATCGGCGCGATCGTCAACGACTTCGGGGCGATCGAGATCGACGCCATGGCCGTGGCCGGCCAGCTCGGCGACTCCACCGTGTCCCTCGGCAACGGGTGTCTGTGCTGTGCCGTGGACGCGAGCGAGCTGGACGTCTTCCTGGACAGGCTCACCCGGCCCGCAGCCCGCCTCGATGTGATCGTCATCGAGGCGAGCGGGCTCGCCGAGCCCCAGGAACTGGTCAGGATGGTCCTCGCCAGCGAGAACCAGCGGATCGTGTACGGCGGCCTCGTCGAGGTCGTCGACGCCGCCGAGTTCGACGCCACCCGGGAGCGGCACCCCGAGATCGAGCGGCACCTCGGGATCGCCGATCTGGTCGTGGTCAACAAGGCGGACCGGGTCGGCCCGGGAGCGCGGCAGCGCCTGAGGGAGCGGATCACCGCACTGGCCTGCGGCGCGGCCGTGATCGAGGCGACGTACGGACGCGTCGACCCCGAGCTGCTCTTCGAATGCCGTCCGCCCGGTGAGCGGGTGGGGCAGCTGTCCTTCGACGACCTCCACGAGGACGGCGAGGACGGCGAGAACGACGTCCAGGGCCACCACGAGCATCTGCACGCGGCCTACGACACCGTGTCGTTCGAGACGTCCGAGCCCCTGCACCCGCGCAGGCTGCTGGACTTCCTGGACTCACGGCCCGAAGGGCTCTACCGGATCAAGGGGTTCGTGGACTTCGGCGAGGCCGACCCCCGCAACCGCTACGCGATCCACACGGTGGGCCGCTTCCTGCGCTTCCGCCCGGAGCCCTGGCCCGCGGACGGCACCGCGAAGGCCACCCGGCTCGTGCTCATCGGCTCGGGCACCGACACGGGGGCGCTGCTCGGCCGGCTCGGCGCGACCAGGGCCACCGGCGCCGACGACCGCCCGGAGGAGCACAGCATGTGGGGCGTGCTGCGTTATGTGCCCGACCAGCGGGACGCCTCGGAGGAGCTGCACGGGGACTGATCCGGGCCCGGTCGGCGCCACCGGAGCGATCCGCCCCCTTCCGCTTTCGGGCGGAAGGGGGCGGATCGCCGCGTTCGGGGGCGACCCGGAACCACGGCCGCGGGCGGTCGTGCGCCTACGGCAGCGGCCCCGCCACCGCCGCGACCGGCTTGGCCAGCGGTGTGCCCGACCCGTCCCGGCGGGGGTCGATCTCCGGAAGCTCGGCCGGCGAGCCGTTCTTCTGCGCCGCGTGCGCCACGGTCGCACCCGCCCAGGCGAAGACCAGCCTTTCCTCGCCCTTGAGGAAGCGCTGGCAGCGCACGCCGCCGGTCGCCCGGCCCTTGCGCGGGTACTGGTCGAACGGCGTCAGCTTCGCCGTCGTCACCGAGTCGTCCAGCGTCCCGGCGGCTCCCGCGGCCGTGAAGACCACCGCCTCCGCGGCCGGGTCCACCGCGGTGAAGGAGATCACCTCGGCTCCCTCCGCGAGCTTGATGCCCGCCATGCCGCCCGCCGGCCTGCCCTGCGGCCGGACCTGCGACGCCTGGAAGCGCAGCAGCTGTGCGTCGGAGGTGATGAAGACCAGATCCTCCTCGCCCGTGCGCAGTTCGACGCCGCCGACGATCCTGTCGCCCTCCTTGAGCGCGATGACCTCGAGCTCGTCCTTGTTGGCCGGGTAGTCCGGCACCACCCGCTTGACCACGCCCTGCAGCGTGCCCAGTGCCAGCCCCGGGGAGGACTCCTCCAGACCGGTCAGACAGACGACCGTCTCGTCCGCCTCCAGCGACAGGAACTCCGAGACCTGGGCCCCGCCCGAGAGGTTCGGCGCCTGGGCCGTCTCCGGGAGCTGCGGGAGATCGATCACCGACAACCGGAGCAGCCGGCCCGCCGAAGTGACGACGCCCACGTCGCCCCGTGCGGTCGCCTCCACCGAGGAGACGATCACGTCGTGCTTGGTGCGCCTTCCCTCGCCCGCCGGCGGCTCGCCGGTGACCGTGCGCGCCAGCAGGCCCGTGGAGGACAGCAGAACCCGGCACGGGTCGTCCGCCACCTGCAGCGAGGCGGCCGGGGCCGGGGTGCCCGCGGACTCCAGCAGGACCGTGCGCCGGGGGGTGCCGAACTTCTTGGCCACCGCGGCCAGTTCGGAGGACACGAGCTTGCGCAGCTCCGCGTCCGACTCCAGGATCGTCGTCAGGCCGGCGATCTCGTCCTTCAGCTTGTCGCGCTCGGCCTCCAGCTCGATCCGGTCGAACCTGGTGAGCCGGCGCAGCGGCGTGTCCAGGATGTACTGGGTCTGGACGTCGCTGAGGGAGAAGCGCTCGACAAGCCGCTCCTTGGCCTGCGCCGCGTTCTCGCTGGAGCGGATGAGGCGGATGACCTCGTCGATGTCGACCAGCGCGACGAGCAGGCCCTCGACCAGGTGCAGGCGGTCCCTCTTCTTCCCGCGTCGGAACTCGCTGCGGCGGCGCACCACGTCGAAGCGGTGGTCGAGGTAGACCTCCAGCAGCTCCTTGAGGCCCAGGGTCAGCGGCTGGCCGTCGACCAGCGCCACGTTGTTGATGCCGAAGGACTCCTCCATGGGCGTCAGCTTGTACAGCTGTTCGAGGACGGCCTCGGGGATGAAACCGTTCTTGATCTCGATGACCAGGCGCAGCCCGTGCTCGCGGTCCGTGAGGTCCTTGACGTCGGCGATGCCCTGCAGCTTCTTCTGGCCGACCAGGTCCTTGATCTTGGAGATCACCTTCTCCGGGCCGACGCTGAACGGCAGTTCGGTGACGACGAGTCCCTTGCGGCGCGCCGTCACGTCCTCCACCGTGACCGTGGCACGGATCTTGAACGTGCCGCGGCCGGTCTCGTACGCGTCCCTGATCCCGGACAGGCCGACGATCCGGCCGCCGGTCGGCAGGTCCGGACCGGGCACATGACGCATCAGCGTCTCCAGGTCAGCGCCCGGGTGCCTGATCAGATGACGGGCGGCGGCGATGACCTCGCCCAGATTGTGCGGCGGCATGTTCGTCGCCATGCCGACCGCGATCCCGGACGCGCCGTTCACCAGCAGGTTCGGGTACGCGGCGGGCAGCGCCAGGGGTTCCTGCTCCTGGCCGTCGTAGTTCGGCGCGAAGTCGACCGTGTCCTCGTCGATGGACTCGGTCATCAAGCTCGTCGCGTCGGCCATCCGGCACTCGGTGTAGCGCATCGCCGCCGGAGGGTCGTCATTGCCCAGGGAGCCGAAGTTCCCGTGGCCGTCGACCAGCGGCAGCCGCATGGAGAAGGGCTGGGCCATGCGCACCAGGGCGTCGTAGATCGACGCGTCGCCGTGCGGGTGGAGCTTTCCCATCACCTCGCCGACGACGCGGGCGCACTTCACATAGCCCCGGTCGGGGCGCAGCCCCATCTCGTTCATCTGGTAAACGATCCGGCGGTGCACCGGCTTCATGCCGTCGCGGGCGTCGGGCAGGGCGCGGGAGTAGATCACCGAGTACGCGTACTCGAGGAAGGAGCCCTGCATCTCGTCGACGACGTCGATGTCGAGGATCCTCTCCTCGAAGTCGTCGGGCGGCGGCGTCTTCGTGCTGCGGCGGGCCATCGCTGCTGCGGCTCCTTCACCAACATGAACCATGAACGGGATCTGACGCCGACCATTGTGGACCGTCGCACCGACAACGCGGACCGCGACCCGGAACAGGGAGTGGAAGCCGCGGGAACTTCGCCGCTTACCTGCACGGTTTGCATACAGTGGCAGGACATCCTGCAACGCGATCGAAGGGACCACATGCCCATGGGTCACACGGCCACAGCCCGGGCCGGCTCCGGAGGCCTGACAGCGACCGAGCACCGCCTGGCCAACGGCCTGCGCGTGGTGCTCTCGGAGGACCGCCTGACCCCGGTCGCCGCGGTGTGCCTCTGGTACGACGTCGGCTCCCGCCACGAGGTCGAGGGCCGCACCGGCCTGGCCCACCTGTTCGAGCACCTGATGTTCCAGGGCTCCGCCCAGGTGCCGGGCAACGGCCACTTCGAGCTGGTGCAGGGGGCCGGCGGCTCGCTGAACGGCACCACGAGCTTCGAACGCACCAACTACTTCGAGACCATGCCCGCCCACCAGCTCGAGCTCGCGCTGTGGCTGGAGGCCGACCGCATGGGTTCCCTGCTGGCCGCCCTCGACGACGAGTCCATGGAGAACCAGCGGGACGTCGTCAAGAACGAGCGCCGCCAGCGCTACGACAACGTTCCGTACGGCACCGCGTTCGAGAAGCTGACCGCGCTCGCCTACCCCGAGGGCCATCCGTACCACCACACCCCGATCGGCTCGATGGCCGACCTGGACGCGGCGACGCTGGAGGACGCGCGGAACTTCTTCCGCACCTACTACGCGCCGAACAACGCGGTGCTGTCCGTCGTCGGCGACATCGACCCGGAGCAGACGCTCTCCTGGATCGAGAAGTACTTCGGGTCCATCCCCATGCACGACGGCAAGCAGCCGCCGCGCGACGGTTCGCTCCCGGAGATCATCGGCGAGCAACTGCGCGAGGTCGTGGAGGAGGAGGTTCCGGCCCGGGCGCTGATGGCCGCGTACCGTCTGCCGCACGACGGCACCCGCGAGGCCGACGCGGCCGACCTGGCTCTGACCGTCCTCGGCGGCGGCGAGTCGTCCCGGCTGCACAACCGGCTGGTCCGCCGCGACCGCACGGCCGTCGCCGCCGGCTTCGGCCTGCTGCGCCTGGCAGGCGCCCCCTCGCTGGGCTGGCTGGACGTGAAGACGTCCGCAGGTGTCGAGGTCCCCGACATCGAGGCCGCGGTCGACGAGGAGCTGGCCCGCTTCGCCGCCGAGGGACCCACGGCGGAGGAGATGGAGCGCGCCCAGGCCCAGCTGGAGCGCGAGTGGCTGGACCGCCTCGGCACCGTCGCCGGCCGCGCCGACGAACTGTGCCGGTACGCCGTGCTGTTCGGCGACCCGCAGCTGGCGCTCACCGCCGTCAAGCGGGTGCTCGACGTCACCGCCGACGAGGTGCAGGCCGTCGCCAAGGCCCGGCTGCGCCCGGACAACAGGGCGGTGCTCGTTTACGAGCCCGTCGCCGGAGCCGACGCCGGGAACGCCGAGGACAACGACGACGCAGAGGGGGCGGACCAGTGACCGACGCTGCCGTGACCATGGACCTCCATCCGCAGCCGCAGCCCGGCGAGGCCAGGCCCTGGGCCTTTCCCGCGCCCGAGCGGGGCACGCTCGGCAACGGGCTGACCGTGCTGCGCTGCCACCGTCCCGGCCAGCAGGTCGTGGCCGTGGAGATCTTCCTCGACGCACCGCTGGACGCCGAGCCCGAGGGGCTGGACGGCGTCGCCACGATCATGGCCCGCGCACTGTCCGAGGGCACGGACAAGCACTCGGCCGAGGAGTTCGCTGCCGAACTGGAGCGCTGTGGCGCCACGCTCGACTCCCACGCCGACCACCCGGGGGTGCGGATCTCCCTGGAGGTGCCGGTCTCGCGGCTGCCGAAGGCCCTCGGCCTGCTCGCCGAGGCGCTGCGCGCCCCGCTGTTCGCCGACAGCGAGGTGGAGCGGCTCGTGCGCAACCGGCTGGACGAGATCCCCCACGAGACGGCGAACCCGGCCCGCCGGGCCGCGAAGGAGCTCTCCCGGCAGCTGTTCCCGGCGTCCTCCCGGATGTCGCGGCCGCGGCAGGGCACGGAGGAGACCGTCGAGCGCATCGACTCCCCCGCGGTCCGGGCCTTCTACGAGGCGCACGTCCGCCCGGCCACGGCCACGGCCGTGGTCGTCGGTGACCTCGAAGGGGTGGACCTGGACGCCGTGCTGACCGACACGCTCGGTGCCTGGACGGGCGACTCGGCCGAGAGCCGCCCGATGCCGCCGATCACCGCCGACGACACCGGCCGCGTCGTCGTCGTCGACCGACCCGGCGCCGTGCAGACCCAGCTGCTGATCGGCCGGATCGGCCCCGACCGTCACGACCGGGTCTGGCCCGCCCAGGTCCTGGGCACCTACTGCCTCGGTGGCACGCTCACCTCGCGCCTGGACCGCGTGCTGCGCGAGGAGAAGGGCTACACCTACGGGGTGCGGGCCTTCGGCCAGGTGCTGCGCTCGGACACCCCTGCGTCTCCGGGCGGGGCCTCCGGCGCCGCGATGCTGGCCATCAGCGGCTCGGTCGACACCCCGCACACCGGTCCCGCGCTCGACGACCTGTTCAAGGTGCTGCGCACCCTCGCCGCGGAGGGCCTGACCGACGCGGAGCGCGATGTCGCCGTGCAGAACCTGGTGGGCGTGGCGCCGCTGAAGTACGAGACGGCTGCCTCCGTGGCGGGCACGCTGGCCGACCAGGTCGAGCAGGGGCTCCCGGACGACTTCCAGGCCCAGTTGTACGCACGGCTGGCCGGGACCGGCACGGTGGAGGCGACCGCCGCGGTCGTCAGCGCCTTCCCCGTGGACCGGCTCGTCACGGTCCTCGTCGGGGACGCCTCCGAGATCGAGGAGCCCGTCCGGGCGCTCGGAATCGGTGAAGTGACCGTTGTCACGGGCTGATTGATTGCCCGCGCTCCGGCGCACGCGAAAGGGCTCCGCCGGTTTCACGCCGGCGGGGCCCTTTCTCGTACCCGGAACGACCTTCCCCTATGTCCGGTTTGATGGGGAGGAGTGGTGTCTGCCCTGTGGCGTGCACTACAAATATCCGTGTCTGTTTGGTGATTGGGCGAAGATCGGCTTAGCGTCTTCTGCGCTGTCCGCCAGTTGCACGCGCCGCACCCGCGGCATCGGGCAGCCATCGCCGAGTCCCCGTCCGGCGCGAGCCTGGGGAGCCGGGGACCCGTATGTCCCTGGGGTGAATCGGGCGCCTTCGCCGTCGTGCGGAGGGGTCCGTAGGAGACCTTCCTGCTCCGAACCCGTCAGCTAACCCGGTAGGCGAGAAGGAAGGAAAGGATCAGCCACTTCATGGCGTTCACCCGTGCCACCGGGAAGCACCGTGGTCCGAGCCGCCTGTCGCGCAAGAGCGCGGGCGTCGCCTCCGTCGCGGCCATCGCCACCACCGGCGTCATCGGCACTCTCGCCTCCCCGGCCTTCGCCGCCGAGGCCGAGGCCTCCGCCCCCGTCGAGGACACCGGCCTGACCCAGGCCGTCGCCGCCGACTCGCTCGCCGAGCAGATCGACGCCCAGGCGGAGGCCCAGCAGCAGGAGGCCGCACTGGTCGCGGCCCAGGAGAAGGCCGAGGCCGAGGCCAAGCGCAAGGCCGAGCTCCGGGTGGAGGCCGCCCGTGACGCCGCGGAGCGTGCCGCCCGCGAGGCCGAGCGCAAGCGGCTGATGACGTACACGCTCCCGGTCGCCGGCTCCTACGTGAGCACCGACTACCACGCCGGGGGCGCCCAGTGGTCCTCCGGAAGCCACACCGGCGTCGACTTCCACGCCGCCTCGGGCACCGAGGTCGTCGCCGTCGGCATGGGCACCGTCGTGGAGGCCGGCTGGGGCGGCGCCTACGGCAACAACGTCGTCCTGCGCATGCACGACGGCACGTACACGCAGTACGGACACCTGTCCTCGATCAGCGTCTCGGTCGGCCAGCGGGTCACCCCGGGCCAGCAGATCGGCCTCGCCGGATCGACCGGGAACTCGTCCGGACCCCACCTCCACTTCGAGGCCCGCACCGGCGAGGACTACGGTTCGGACATCGACCCGGTCTCGTACCTGCGCTCGCACGGCGTCCGCGTCTGACGCGCACACCATTCCGCCCGAGGCCCCGGCTCACTCCGAGCCGGGGCTTTCGGCGTATTCAGGCCAAAAGATATCCATGGATTACCATGGGTCTTCGGAAAATCCGGCCACCTGCCATAGAGTCACCGAAACAGACGTCGCTCGACGGGGTTTCGCGGCGATTAAAGCGGAGGTTCGGTATGCGCATTCCCGCGCGTTCGGTATGCACGGCGATCCGCGACGACATCGTCTCCGGCGTGTTCGAGCGCGGCGGCCGTCTCACCGAGGAGCAGTTGGCGCGCCGCTACGGAGTCTCGCGCGTCCCGGTCCGGGAGGCCCTGCGCACCCTGGAGTCGGAGGGCTTCGTCGTCACCCGCCGGCACGCCGGAGCGTGTGTGGCCGAGCCCACCGAGCAGGAGGCCGCCGACCTGCTGGAGATCCGGCTGCTGCTGGAGCCCCTCGGTGCCGCCCGGGCCGCCCAGCGGCGCACCGAGGCGCACCTCAAGGTGTTGCGCGGGCTGGTGAGACTGGGTCAGGACCGGGCCCGGCGCGGTCAGGGCGAGGATCTGCGCTCGCTCGGCGCCTGGTTCCACGAGACCCTGGCCCAGGCGTGCGGGAGCCCTGGGCTCACCGCGCTGCTGACCCAGCTCCGGCACAAGATCGCGTGGATGTACGCGGTCGAGCGTCCCGCCCGTCCCGTCGAGGCGTGGGCCGAGCACGGCGCGATCGTTGACGCGGTGGCACGCGGCGACGCGGAGCGTGCCCGCGCGCTCACGGCGCTGCACGCCGAGCGGACGACGGGCGCGCACCGGCTGCGGATCCCCTCGGGCGTGAGGGTTTCGCAACATTCCGTAAACACGGCGGGCGACCGTATTTAACAGTCGCGCCGTATACAAAGAGAGGCATTGTGTGCGGGGGGCTTTTTCGTGCTGCCGGAAAACAACCCGGACAAAGCCCGGGGGGAAATGCGCGGGCCGCGGTGCCGGAAAATCTCCGGTGCCGCGGCCCGAGTATGAATTCATCGCTCTCAGACGGTCTCGGGAAGCTCCTCGAGGCCCTCGGCGACGAGCTTCGCCAGACGCTCCAGGGCGGCCTCCGCGCCCTCCGCGTCCGAGGCGAGCACGATCTCCTCGCCGCCCTGTGCTCCGAGGCCGAGTACCGCGAGCATCGAGGCGGCGTTGACCGGGGTGCCGCCGGCCTTGGCGATCGTCACCGGAACGCCGGAAGCCGTGGCGGCACGAACGAAGATGGACGCGGGGCGGGCGTGCAGGCCCTCGGCCCAGCCGACATTGACGCGGCGCTCAGCCATGGTGGTGCCCTTCGAGTCTCAGGGGGGAAGCGTTGGCGTGTTGTCTAGACCAGTCTCTCATGTGGTGCGGAGTGCCCGGTCACCGGCCCCGGCTGGTCCGGGACCGTGATCGGCCCTCCCAGCCTGCCCGCGCACTTCGGGGAACGCGACCCGTGCCGGAGCCTTACCCTTGCCCCATGCAGACCCCGTCGGATCACGTGTACCCCGACCACTGGGAAGCCGACGTGGTGCTGCGTGACGGTGGTACCGCGCACATCAGGCCCATCACCACCGAGGACGCCGAGCGGCTCGTCAGCTTCTACGAACAGGTCTCGGAGGAGTCCAAGTACTACCGGTTCTTCGCGCCCTACCCACGGCTGTCGGCCAAGGACGTGCACCGGTTCACGCACCACGACTACGTGGACCGGGTGGGTCTCGCGGTGACCGTCGGCGGCGAGTTCATCGCGACCGTCCGCTTCGACCGCATCAACGCGCAGGGCCTGCCGGCGTCCGCCCCGGCGGACGAGGCCGAGGTCGCCTTCCTGGTGCAGGACGCCCACCAGGGCCGGGGCGTCGCCTCCACCCTGCTGGAACACATCGCGGCCGTCGCGCGGGAACGCGGGATCAGACGGTTCGCGGCGGAGGTGCTCCCCGCCAACAACAAGATGATCAAGGTGTTCACCGACGCGGGTTACACCCAGCGGCGCAGCTTCGAGGACGGCTCCGTCCACCTCACGCTCGACCTCGAACCGACGGCCCGGTCCCTCGCGGTCCAGCGCGCCCGCGAACAGCGGGCCGAGGCCCGCTCCGTCCAGCGCCTCCTGGCTCCCCGTTCGGTGGCGGTGATCGGCGCCGGCCGTGCGCCCGGCGGGGTGGGGCGGGCCGTGCTGCGCAATCTGATCGACGCCGGGTACACCGGGCGGACGTACGCGGTGAACCGTTCCCTCGTCCTCGACATGGACGAGATCGACGGGGTACCCGCCCACCGCTCGGTGGGGGAGATCGTCGCGGCGACCGGCGAGCCCGTCGACCTGGCGGTCGTCGCCGTCCCCGCCGAACGCGTGCCCGAAGTCGTCGCGGACTGCGGCGAGCACGGCGTGCAGGGACTCGTCGTGCTCGCCGCGGGGTACGCGGAGAGCGGCCCGGAAGGGCTGGAACGGCAGCGCGAACTGGTACGCCAGGCGCGCTCGTACGGGATGCGGATCATCGGGCCGAACGCGTTCGGGATCATCAACACCGCGGACGGGGTGCGGCTCAACGCCTCACTCGCCCCGGAGCCGCCCGCGCGCGGCCGGACCGGGCTGTTCACCCAGTCCGGTGCCATCGGTATAGCGCTCCTGAGCGGACTGCACCGGCGGGGCGCCGGGCTGTCGTCCTTCATCTCCGCGGGCAACCGGGCCGACGTGTCCGGCAACGACTTCCTCCAGTACTGGTACGACGACCCGGACACCGACGTCGTCCTGCTCTACCTCGAATCGATCGGCAACCCGCGGAAGTTCACCCGGCTCGCGCGGCGCACGACGGCGGTGAAGCCCGTGGTCGTCGTGAAGGGGGCCCGGCACACCGGCAGCGCTCCGCCGGGGCACGCGGTGCCGACGACCCGGGTGCCGCACGCGACGGTCTCGGAGCTGCTGAGGCAGGCCGGTGTGATCCGCGTCGACACCGTCACCGAGCTCGTCGACGCCGGGGCGCTGCTGGCGAGCCAGCCGCTGCCCGCGGGACCGCGGGTGGCGATCCTGGGCAACTCCGAGTCCCTGGGGTTGCTGACGTACGACGCCTGCCTGACGGAAGGGCTGCGGCCGCTGCGGCCGCGCGACCTGACGACGGCCGCGACGCCGGACGACTTCTGCGGGGCGCTGGCCGGGGCGCTGCGGGACGACGCGTGCGACGCGGTCGTCGTCAACGCGATCCCGTGGGTCGGGGAGAACGGCGTCACTGAGTCCGGCGACGGCGAGGTCCTCGCGGCGGCCCTCCGCGCCGCGACGGCCTCCGCACCGGCGAAGCCCGTGCTCGTCGTCCACGTCGAACTCGGCGGACTCGCCGACGCCCTCGCCGCGGCGAGCAGCTCGGCCCCCGCCTCCCCGTACCGCGGCCCCGACACCGCTGCGGACCCGGAACCGGCGCCCGTGGGCGCCGCGCCGCGCCCCGGCCCGCGCGCCGCGTCCGGTGGTGTGGAAACGGGCCCCGCACCGGCACCGGGCGCCCAGGCCCGTCCGAGCGGCTCCCCGACCGCCCGCGGGCCGTGGCC